>CAZVMA010000156.1:0-2938 GCA_964628545.1 uncultured Pseudomonadales bacterium
GAGACCACGCCCAGTCGACTCGCACGCGAGGGACTGTCAGCGGCGTCACCCGAGTTGGCCTGCGGATCAAGGGTTGCCGCGGTCATGTCGGTGTCACCGGATGTCTCGGCATCCGGCTTCGGCGCGTCGGCCAGCAGCGGCGAGGGCTGGCCCGCGAACAGCGAGTCGAACCGCCCCTCCACCAGCACGGCCAGGGTATGCGACTTCTGCTCGCCCTCCGGCTTGAACCCGGACAGGCCGGACTCGTCGATGCGCGGCATCACGTCGGCATCGGTGGTGATCCAGCTGCCCGGAGAGCTGGCCAGCAGCGGGGTGACGACGCGAGCGGCCCGCGCCGGCTCTGGCGACCCGGCTTCGTCGGAGGGCGCATCCGACCCTGACTGAACGTCCAGCGGTGACGCCCAAGGTACCGTGACCTGGGGCAGCCGCGCGGTAATGCCGCTGTCGGGGTTAAGCCCGGGCGCGCGCACATCGGCAAAGTAGGGGTAGTCCAGCATCACCAGCTCCTGGAAGCTGAACCCGCCCACTTCGCGCGTGACCGGCGCCGGGAATGCGGCGTTCTGCGGATCCATCACCATACCGGCGCCAAGCGTGATGCCCTGATGCTTAAGCCAGGCCTCAAGGCCCGATGTCTGCGGCGTGGCGGTCAGCGACTGCTGCTCGAGCGTCGCGCGATAGCTGCCCGTGGCCACCACCACAGTGCCGCCCTGCATCAGGAACTGGTCGACGGCAAACACCTGCTTGCCGTCCAGCGCCGAGGGCGCGAGCAGCATCAGCAGTTCCACGCCCTCGGGCACCAGCCCGTCCTTCAGATCCGCGGCGACCACGTTGTAGTCCTGCTCGAGCGCGCGCTTCAGCTCCTCGGCCTGAGAACCGCCGGCTTCCGGCATGCCCATCATCGAGGGGGCAGCGGCGTCAGCCACGAGCGCGACCGATTTGCGCAGACCGGAACCGAAGCGCTTGAGCGCCTCGTCGAACGCGCGCCGCGTCGCCTCTGCGCTCAGGGTTTCCGGAATCGGCACCTGCAGCAACGTCTCGCCGTCGGTCAGCGTCATGTAAAAGTAAAACTGGTCGGCATCGAACAGGCTGGCGGCCATCGGCTGAAAGCCGTACTCAGACTGGATCTGGGCGGCGACCGCCCCGTCCCCCGCTTCCGGGTCGATGATTTCGGCCGCGAACTTGTCGCCGCCATCGCGCGCCAGATCCTCGAGCACAGACTGCACGGTGGCCCGATAGCCCGACAGCGCTTCCGGCAGCGCCGCGTCACCCGAGAAGTAGCCGACAAACCGCACTTGCCCGGCGATGGTGTCAAAAATCCGGCCGCCGCCCTTGAAGCCGCGCAGCACCGACCGAATGGTGCGAGTGAGATCGTACTCGGGGTTGCGCAGCGCAACGTCCAGCTCGGACTCGCCCGCTACCTTGACCTCGATCAGGTCGCGAAAGCCAAGCACCTCCCACTGGTCGCCATAGCTGATCAGCACGTCGAAATAGGCGTTCACCAGACTGGCCTGATAGCGATCCGCCACCTGGAACGGCACCGGACGAATACCGTATTTTCCGTTCGCTTCTTCTTCCAGCGCCGGATCGCTTGAGGGGTCGATGATCTCGACCCGCACGCGCCCGCCGCCGGCCACTTCCAGCTCTTGCAGGAGGTCACGCATGCGCGGTACCAGCGGCGCCAGCAGTGGATGGGTGCGTTCGCTGAAGTACCCGCGGATCAGCAGCGGCTCCTCCAGTTCGGCCAGCTGGTTCTGGGTCGCCGGCGAGATGGAAAACACGCGCCCCTCGGTGACATCAACCCGCAGGGCCGGCAGCTGCGCCAGCCAGAGATTCGCCGCCAGCAGGTTGCCGAGCACCAGCACCAGCACCAGTCGGGCGCGGCGATGTCGGCGCGCGTCGCCGTCGGCAGCCCAGCGCTGGGTTTGCAGCGCGTGCACGTTCAGCGCCAGGAAGACCGCCAGGAGCGAGCCGTAGTAGTACAGGTCTCGCAGGTCGATGACGCCGCGGGTGATCGACCCAAAGCGGGTGCCGCTGCCAAGGGCGCGCAACACATCGGCCACCGGGCCGCCGAACAGGTTCGTCAACAGCGGGCTGCCGGCCAGATAGAACAGACCGCAGGCGAACGATGCGACGATAAGACTGACGATCTGGCTATCCGTGCGCGCGCTGACCCACAGACCGATCGCGAGGTAGGACCCGCCCATCAGCAGGGCCGCCAGATAGCCGGCAAACACCGGACCCCAGTCGAGATCGGCGATGAGGCCAACCGACACCGGCAGCGGTACGGTGAGCAGCAGCGCGAGGCCGAGCAGCAGCCAGCACGCCAGGAACTTGCCGAGCACAAACGCCACGGTGGGTACCGGCAGGGTGGACACGAACTCGAGCGTGCCGGTGCGACGCTCCTCGCTCCACAGGCGCATGGTCAGTGCGGCCGAGAGGAAGATCAGCAGAATCGGCAGCCACTCGAACATGGGCCGGACATCAGCCACGTTGCGGGCAAACCAGGACTCGCCCCAGAAGAACACGAACAGGGTGACGGCAAGGAACGTGGCCAGGAACAGATAGCCCACCGGTGCCGCAAAAAACAGTCGCAGTTCCTTGGCCGCGATGCGGCGAATCGCTGCGGAAAGACCGACTCGAGCCACGGCTTCAGGCTGCATGGACCACCTCCGCTGCGGCAGGGGCAGCACCCTCGTTGACCTCGCGGAAGACCGTTTCGAGATCGCGGTGCACCGGGCAGAGCTCATACACCGGCAAACCCGCGCCAAGCAGGCGCTCGGCCACGCGCGGCGTGATCGTATCGATGGCGCCGAGTGTCCGAGCTTCCCAGGTGCCCGACGCCACCGCCTGCACCGCCGAGATTCCGGCCAAGCCGGCCAGCGCTTCGGCGACATTTCCCTCGTCGCTGGTGCGGATGGTGATCCGATCCGTGCGCTGC
>CAZVMA010000156.1:2948-6460 GCA_964628545.1 uncultured Pseudomonadales bacterium
CCGCGCAGGATCAACGCCCGATCACAGACCGCATCGACCTCCTGCATGATGTGGGTCGACAAAATCACCGTAGCCTCGGTCGCCAGACGACGGATGAGGGCCCGCATCTGCTGGGTCTGCGCCGGGTCCAGGCCGTTCGTCGGCTCATCCAGGATCAGGTAGCGCGGCGCGTGCAGAATGGCCTGCGCCACGCCAACCCGCTGCTTGTAGCCGCGCGACAGCGTGTTGATCGCAGCAAACGCCTTGGGCTCGAGCTCGGTGGCGGCCATGGCCCGGGGCACCGCTTCGGCGGCATCCACCCCGCGCAGTTCAGCGGCGTAGGCGAGGTAGTCGATCACGGTCAGCTCTGGGTACAGCGGCAGGTTTTCCGGCAGGTAGCCCATCTGCCGCTGCACACCCAGCCGGTCTTCGGCCAGCGACACGCCGTTCACAATCACGCTGCCGGCGCTGGGCTCGAGGTAACCGGTCAGCATCTTCATGATGGTGGTCTTGCCGGCGCCATTGTGGCCGAGCAGACCCACCACCTCACCGGGCGCGATGGCGAAGGACACGTCGTCCACCGCCACAAAATCGCCATAGCGACGCGTCAGCCGCTGCGCTTCAATCATGTCTTCTCCTCCGTTCCCTGTGCCGGCGGGCCGAGCACCGCGCCGGAATTTGGGTCACGACGGCAAAATTTCAAGTATCGACCACTACCGCACCGAACAGCGGCTTTGCGTCGACCACCCGAGTTGCTACCGTCACCGCATCAAACTTCAACCCGACATTTCAACCTTAGAAGGCCGGAGCGCACGCTTTGAACATTCCATCTCTCGCGGGTTCCACGGCGGATTACCTGGAAGGCTGGCTGGCCACCCCTGAGCAGCCGTGGTCGCGCGCCGCCGTGCTTTGCCACCCGCATCCGCTGTACGGAGGCTCGATGCACGACGCCGTGCTGGAGCAGCTGGCGTCAACTCTGCTGGACGCAGGCATAGCCTGCCTGCGCTTCAACTTCCGCGGGGTCGGCGGCAGCACCGGCAGCCACGACGGTGGCGCCGGAGAAGTCGACGACCTGCGCGCCGCCATCCACTGGCTCGCGACTACCCACGCGCCCGAAGAGTTGTGGATCGGCGGCTACTCGTTCGGCGCGCACGTCTGCTGGCAGCTGCTTGCCGCCGGCGACGCCGTGGCCTCTCCGGGTCGCGCGATTCTGATCGCGCCGCCGGTCGGGCGGATGCCGTTTGCCGAGTGCGCGCCTCCGTGCCCGGTAACGGCTATCGCCGGGGACAGCGACTCGTTCGTCGACATCCGCCGGTTCCGGGCCTGGACAGGCGTGTCGACCACGGTCATCGAGGGCGCGGACCATTTCTTTTCCGGCGCCTGGGTGCCGCTGCGCGCGGCGCTGAATGCCGCCGTCAGCGCCGCCCGCGCGACCGATTGAGCCGAGCGCCGGCCTGACCTAAGGCAACCTGGCATAAGGCAACCCAGTCTCAGGCTACCTGGTCTCAGGCCACCTGGTCTCAGGCAATCGGTACGCCAGCCAGATACGCGTGGCCAAAGTAGGCGGCCACGTACGCCACCAGACCGACCACAACGGGCAGCAGTAGTTCGCGCAGCACCAGCCGGTTGCGACCGCTCAGAATGGCGGCAAACGGCACGTTCGAGGTGACGGCAGCAAAGGCCTGCCAATCCGCCCCCATGCGGGCCGCCTTCTTGCGGTCGATCAGCCAGCTGCCGGCCAGCGACAGCGTCAGAAACGTGCCGAAGAACGCGACAGAGACCGCATCGCCGTTGGCGAGCAGGTGCGAAAAGGCCCACAGGGCAAGCCCCCACTGGAGCGGGTGGCGGGTGATGCGATTGACGCCCCGCGCAAGGCGATCGGCGGCGCCCGCCTCGCTGAGCGAGCTCTCCATACCCACCGCGGTGGGGTTGCGCGCCAGAAAGCTGCCGAATACCAGCACCATGGACACCGTCATCAGCCCTTTGGCCAGCCCGTACAGCGACGGATCCGGCAGCCACAGGTAGGGCAGCCGCGGTAGCTGCACGTAGACCCAGATCATCAGGCCCAGCGTGACCGCGGCGAGCAGCGAATACAGTCCGAGATAAGCGCCCTCGCCCATGCGCGCAATCAGGGCGCCCCGCAGCCCGGTGCTGCTGACCCCGAGATGCGTCACCAGAAACAGAAGCCCCGCACCCAGCATGAGTTCCATGTCCGCCCCGCCCCGTGAATTGACACCGCCGCATGATAGCGCGGAAGCTCTGCGCCACCACCGCCGCGGGCCCGATCAACCCTCCCGCGCGCCGGACCCCTATCGACCATGCGCCCGACCGCGGACCAGACGGACCAGCACGGGCCCGACCGGAGCGTGAGCCCATGCCAACGACGCCAGCAGCCAGCACCACAACCGCCTTTCCGGAGGCCACATTCATCAACGTGAACGGCATTACGCTCGAGGTATTCGAGGCAGGCACCCGGGGCCGCCCGATCGTGCTGTGCCACGGTTTTCCTGAGCTGGCCTACTCCTGGCGCCACCAGATCGAGCCGCTGGTCGCGGCGGGCTTTCACGTGATTGCGCCGAACCAGCGAGGTTACGGCCGCTCGTCACGCCCTGAGCCCGTGGCCGATTACGACATTCAGCACCTCTGTGACGATCTGGCCGGCCTGCTTGATCACTACGGTTATCGCGACGCCATTTTCGTCGGGCACGACTGGGGCGCGATCGTGGTCTGGAACATGGCCTTGCTGCACGCCGACCGAGTGCGCGCGCTGGCCAACCTGCGCGTGCCGTTCATGGTGCGCGGCACCACCGAGTGGGTGGCGTTCTGGGAGCAGGCGCTCGGCGGCGATTTCTACATCGTCCACTTCAACCGCCAGCCCGGGGTGGCGGATCGCGCCTTCGAAGCGAACACCGAGCGATTGCTGCGCAACCTGTATCGCACACGCCAATGGCTGGCCCCGCCGCGCCCAGCGAAGCCCGGCATGGGCATGGTCAATCTAGCGCTGGCCGACGACCCCGCCGGTGATCCGCTGATGTCCGACGCGGAGCTGGCGGTATTCGTAGACGGCTTCCGGCACAGCGGCTTCACCGGCCCGATCAACTGGTATCGCAACTTCACCCGCAACTGGCATTTGCTGGCCGATGTGCCGCAACACGTGCCGCAGCCGGTGCTGATGATTCATGGCACCTATGACATCGTCCCGGCAAACCCGAACCTGGCGGATTACGCGCCGAACAGCGAAGTGCACACGCTGCCCTGCGGGCACTGGATCCAGCAGGAAGAGCCGGAGCAGACCAACAGGCTGCTGCTTGAGTGGCTGACGCGGCAGGGCGGCTGATCACGGGCACGACCGGCCGCACGGCTCTCGAAAGACACCACCGTGGTACCGCGCCGCAGTACGTGCTGCGCGGAGTCGGGTTACGTCGCCACCGGAAACAAAGGACTGCAAGCGGCCGCGATTGCGCTGATGTGCCGATGGTCGGTTCCACAGCACCCACCCATCACATTGAATTGGGGCAGCCGGTTCCTGAGAT
>CAZVMA010000157.1:0-1963 GCA_964628545.1 uncultured Pseudomonadales bacterium
TTCGCCGCCGTACCCCTGTTCCTGGCCTACTGCGCGACGATCATCGACCCGGCGATGGTGAGTCGCTACATGGAAGAAGACTCGCAGCTGATCCTGCCCAACCTGATCACCGGCCACATGCCGTTCGTTGCCCAGGTTGTGTTCTTCGGCGCGCTCTTGTCTGTGATCATGAGCACGGCATCCGGCACCCTGCTGGCGCCGTCCGTGACATTTTCCGAAAACATCCTGCGCGGCTTCTGGCCGGACATGACCGATCGCCAGCTGCTGATCAGCACCCGTCTTTCAGTGGTCGGTTTCACGGCGATGGTGGTGGCCTATGCGCTGTCGACCGATGACAGCATCCACAAGATGGTCGAGAACGCCTACCGAATCACACTTGCCGGCGCATTCGTGCCGCTCGTGGCCGGCCTGTTCTGGAAGCGGGCAAACAATCTGGGCGTGACGCTCGCGATTGTGCTCGGGCTCGGCACCTGGATCGGTTGCGAGATTCTGGTGCCTGAAGGCGTAATCGAGCCGCATCTGTTTGGCTTGGTGGCCAGTGCCGTTGGCATGCTGGTGGGCGGCTTCGCGCGCTCGGGCAACCACTACGCGCCGGTGCCCGGCCACTCTACTCAACCCTGAGACTGCACCGTTGTCTAACCGTAACCTGCTGCGGTCGCTGCCGCTCAGCCGCTATCGCCGAACCTTCAACGCCAACGACGCTTCCTGGGCGGTGGTGATTCGCGTAGGGATGATCGGCTGGTGGAGCGAACTGCAGCGCAACGGCGTCGTGGTCGAGCGGGACGAGACCGATCTGTTCGTAGGCCGGGCCGATAGTCGCAATCATCAGCTACGCCACATCGACAGCAGCGGTCGCGTGATCGAGGTCGACGTCGGCTTTGTGAATCTGATCGCGCCCGGAATCGCGGTGCGCGAGAACGGCGTGGTGGTCCACGAGAGTCATCCGGGCCGACGGCTCGATGTTCTCGAGCGCGCCTATCAAGGGCCCGCGGCTGGCGGCGCCAGTGCAGACGAGCGCGCGGCCCGACAGGCCGATGTCGAAGCACAATGGCAGCGCAACAAGCCCTCGCGGTTCGTCGACATCGCGCTTGGACTGCTGTTCTTTGCCGTCGGTCGAATCACGGGCGACCTGACCACAGCCGCGCTGGTTGGCGCCGGGGCCGGTCTCGCAGTCGTGGTGGCGCAGCGCTTCGTGAGGGCAGATCTGCTGGGGGGGTTGGCGGTCTTCGGCGTATTTACGCTCCTGCTTTCCGCGGCATTTTCGCTGGTGTTCCAGGACGAGCGCATGGTGCAGCTGAAGGGCACTATCCTCGGCCTGGTCATCGCCACCATCATCCTGTCCGATGCGCTGTTCAATCGCGGACGCTACTTCGGCGAACGCATGAAGCGCTATCTGCAAGGCATGGCCGTCGACGCAAGGCGGCTGTCGCTGGGTATTGCGATGCTGACCCTGACCATGGCCGGGCTGAACTTGCTCGCGACTGTCGTGCTGAGCGAAGAGAACTGGCTGGTCTACACCACCTTCATCGACACGCCGTTGGCCGTCGCCCTGGGCTTCGGCGTGTTCTGGTTCGCGCAGGCGCGCTGACCTCGGGTTCAAGCGGCCGCTGCGGGCTATACCGCAGCGCCGCGACCCGGTAGCAGTGCTGCCGATTGCCGTTAGGCAGACATCACGCGGTGCGCGCCACGGTCAGACCGAGTTCTGCGAACTTCTGCACCTTCCCGGTCACCGTAGTTGGGAAGCCGGTGACAAAGCGGATGTAGCGGGGAATCTTGTAGTGCGCGATCTGGCCGCGACAAAAGGCGCGTACGGCCTCTTCTTCAAGCCTGACCTCGGGTTTCGCCACGATCCACGCGCACAGCTCCTCGCCGTACCTCGTGTCGGGCACGCCGATAACCTGAACATCCTGTACACCGGGGTGCCGGCACAGAAACTCCTCGATCTCGCGCGGATAGATGTTCT
>CAZVMA010000157.1:1973-6448 GCA_964628545.1 uncultured Pseudomonadales bacterium
ACCATATCTTTGATGCGACCCACGATGTTGCAGTAGCCCTCGGCATCGAGGGTCGCCAGATCACCCGTGTGCATCCACCCGGCCGGATCAACCGCTTCAGCCGTGCGCTCGGCATCGTCCCAGTAACCCAGCATCACCGAGTAGCCGCGCGTACAGAGCTCGCCGGCCGAACCACGAGGGACGATCCGACCCTCGGCATCGACGATCTTCACTTCCAGGTGTGGCTGCACGCGACCTACGGTGGCCACACGACGCTCCAGCGCGTCATCAATGCTCGACTGGAAACTGACTGGCGAGGTTTCAGTCATACCGTAGGCGATGGTGACCTCGCGCATGTGCATACGCTCGATCACCTGACGCATCACCTCCACCGGGCAGGGTGACCCCGCCATGATGCCTGTGCGCAGGCTGCCGAGATCGAAGCGCTCGAACTCCGGATGCGCCAACACCGCGATGAACATGGTCGGCACACCGTACAGCGCAGCGCACCGCTCCTCAGCGACGGTGGCCAGCACGGCGCCGGGCTCAAAAGCTTCAGCCGGGTAGACCATGGTCGCCCCGTGGGTGAGACATCCGAGATTACCCATCACCATGCCGAAACAGTGATAAAGCGGCACCGGTATGCACAACCGCTCACCGGGCTGCAGCGCAATCGCCTCGCCGACCAGAAAGCCGTTGTTCAAAATGTTGTGATGGGACAGCGTGGCCCCTTTTGGAAAACCCGTTGTTCCGCTGGTGAACTGGATGTTGATCGGATCGTCGAACTGCAGCTGCTCTGCGAGCACGGCGAGGCGGGCGCGGGCTGCCGCATCGCCAGACTGCGTCACCGCACCGAAGGGCAGGTACCCGGGGTGCTCGTCCGGGCCGATCGTGATCACGGTCTCCAGGGTTGGCACCCGGCCTTCCCGGCGTAGCGTGGACACCATCTCCAGATAGGCGCTGGTGCGATGCTGAATGGCCGTGACCAGCGCTCGGCACCCTACCTTGTTGAACGCGTACTCGGCCTCCGACAACCGGTACGCTGGATTGATATTGACCAGAATGAGCCCCGCCTTCGCCGAGGCGAACTGCACGATCGTCCACTCGGCGCAGTTCGGCGCCCAGATGCCAATGCGATCACCCGGCACGAGGCCGAGGGCAACCAGGCCCGCGGCGAACGCATCCACCTGTTCCTTCAATGTGCGCCAAGTCCAGCGCACACCCTGATGACGCACGATCAGAGCCAACTGATCCGGCCACCGGGCAGCCGCATGATCAAACGCGGCGCCGATGGTCTGCCCAATCAAGGGCTGCGCGCTCGCGCCATGGACATAGCTCAGGGCGTTTGCTGCGGAACTCACGGCCCGACCCCGCCCTTCACATGCGCACGCACGAAAGCACACATCTCCTGCACGGCGGTGATCGCCTCGGGCGGTTCGACGCCCACGTCGACCCACTGCACCCGCCCCTCAGGGTAGTGAATGCGATGGGTGCCGTTCAGAATCCAGATGTGCTCGACGTCCGGGTACTCGGTAATGCGGATCTCGACGCCAGCAGCACGCGCGCTGGCAGCCAGACGAACGCTGTCGTCGTGGCAGATATCGCGGCCCGCGGCCTGGATGAGAAGCGGATTCAGGCCGCGCATATCGCGGTAAACCGGCGAATGGCGCGGGTCGTAGGGATCTACGCCGCCGGTGCTGAGCAGCGTAGACGACAGACCTTCCACAACCGAGCGACGGATATCGAACGTGTTGCGCACTGGATCATCCAGAGACGGCGTGTTCATCGCAATATCCGCCCAGAGCGAGTTCAGCAGACCGCATGCGGGCTGCGGCAAGCCCCGGTCGCGGGCGTCCGCCATCAGCGACACGGTGAGCGCGCCCCCGGCGGAATCGCCCGCCACGGCAATGCGACCCGCATCGAAACCAGCCGGTCCAATCAGGTGCTGGTACACGGCCAGCACGTCCTCGTGTGCGGCGGGAAACGGGAATTCGGGCGCCAGCCGATAGTCGGCAGCGACGACGCGGCAACCGAGGTCGAGCGCCATCCGCGCAGTGGCGCGGCGCGCCCATTGGGCAAGACCTGAGGAATATCCGCCGCCGTGCAGGTACAGGACGACAAGGTCATCCACGCGCGGCGCAGGTAGCGGCTCGGTCCACTCCACGGGCACGCCGGCCAACACGTCAGGGACAAATCGAACGCCCTCGAAGTCGCCAATCGGCTGCGCAATCAACGACGCGAAGAAGCGCTTCTGGCGCGCGATCTGCGCTTCGATCTGATGAACGGGTTGATCTGTCATGCTCCCCCTCCCACGGTTGCATCGGCATACTGTCCGCGCGGCGCGGCCCTGGCCGCATTCTGGTGCGCAAGCGCGCCGGCGTCGAGCCGGCGTGCCCGTCTCGCTAGCTGTGCGTCAGACGCTGCGCCAATCAGGTCCGTTCGAGCGGCAAACGCAGATCAGACCACAGCAGCACGCCGCCGCGCAGATTGGCGCAGGCCTTTACGCCGGCAGCGCGCAACAGGGTGACGGCCTGGGCCGAGCGCATGCCCGCATGGCAAACCGCGACCATCGGTCGATCCCGAGGAATGTCGTCGATTCGACCCTGCAGCTGCTCGAGCGGAATCGAGCGCGAGCCAGGAATGACGCCCGAAGCCTGCTGCTCTGCGGGTTGCCGCACATCCAGCACCAATACCCGATCCAGATTCTCTGCGACCCATTCCGGCTCGATCTCCAGCACGCCGGCGTAGGTCTGGCGCACCGGCCCCCAATCAGCCAGCACGGGCATGCGCCCGTCCTCCGGACGACCACAACGCAGGTTGGCCGGCACGGCATGGTCGATCAGTTTCGGATGCGGCAGGTTCAGGTTCTCCATGAACCCGACGAAATCGCGCTCATCCGCATGACCGCCGATACGCGGGTTATACGCGCGCTCTTCACCGATGGTCGACGCCGTGCGGCCGTTGTAGTCATGCCCCGGGTAGACGATGCAGTCGTCGGGCAGGGAAAAGATTCGCGTCTTGATCGACTGATACAGGGTGTGTGCGTTGCCTTGCTGGAAGTCGCAGCGCCCCGCACCGCGGATCAACAGCGCATCACCGGTGCACGCGAACGAGTGGTCCACCGCCACGAAAGTGATGCAGCCGTCCGTATGGCCGGGGGTCGCCCAGGCAAGCAGCGCCGAGTCGCCGAAGGCCACGACATCGCCATCATCAAGCGGCATGTCGGCACAGTTCAGGGCCTCACCGTAGCGACGGGACACGCCATAGCGGCAGCCAGTCATCTGCTGCAACAACCATGCGCCCGTGACGTGGTCAGCGTGACAGTGCGTGTCGAGCACGGCGATCAGCCGCAGACCCAGTTCTTCGAGCAGGGCTCGGTCGCGCAGATGCTGCTCGAACACGGTATCGATGTACACGGCCTCCCCGGTCGCTAGATCAGCCACCAGATAGGTGTACGTCGACGAGACCGCATCGAACAGTTGCCGGACCAGCATGACGTACCTCCTCCAAGAAAGCCGGCCCAACCCACGAAGTGACCCGGCACCGTCCATCTTCCCAGACGCCCGCGCTGCAGGCACGATGTCCCGATCATTAACCCACTGAATCAGCCTGACCGTACGCGAGGCATCCACGCATGTTCACATCGCCCGACTTCTGGTCACCGGCGCCTGATCTACAGCGCCAAACCCTGCATCTGCACTTCCAGGGCAAGGACTACACCGGCTATCTGGTTGCCCCGCCGGCCGGGTCCGGCCCGCGTCCTCTGGTGCTGGAGATCCACAACTACGCCGGGCTCAAGTTCTTCGACGTGCACCAAGCGGAATATCTGGCGCGGCTCGGCTACGTCGGACTCGCCATCGACGTGTACGGCGATCTGATC
Source organism: uncultured Pseudomonadales bacterium (assembly GCA_964628545.1). Classification (GTDB taxonomy): domain Bacteria; phylum Pseudomonadota; class Gammaproteobacteria; order Pseudomonadales; family Azotimanducaceae; genus UBA7803. The sequence continues at coordinate 5,833 of CAZVMA010000157.1, forward strand.
GAACCGGAGGATCGGCTGTGGTCGACTGATCCGGAAGGCCTGCAACGGCACCTGAAGAAATCGTTCGCGGCCATGGTCGCCCTCGACCACGACCACGGGTTCTTCCGCGCCATTCTCGGGGCCTGGCTTGAGCTTGGCGTGGCGCTGCCCTGCGTCGATCGCAGCGTGGCGCCAGCCGCAATCGGCTACTGCTTTGGCGGCGTGGCGGTGCTGGAGGCCGTACGGGGCGGGCTCGACCTGTCCGCGGTAGTTTCATTTCACGGTCTACTGCAGACCGGCGAAGACGGCAGCCCCGCCAGCGTCGGTGTCGTGCGGCCGGCGCTCAAGCGCTGCGCGAACCGGCACAACGCGCGCACGATCGTGCAGATCGAAAACGGCGCGGACGATCATCTGGTCGGCCCCGAGAATCGGGCGCGCTTCTGTCAGGAGATGGATGAGGCGGGCGTGGCCTGGATCTTCCACGATTACGCCAAGACGCCCCACGGTTTCGCGCTGCCGCCGACGCTGGGGCCGCCCGGCCATCTTCACGAGGCATCTGATCGACGCTCTACGCTCGCCATGCTGAGTCTGTTCCGGGAAGTGTTTCCCCAGGTCCGGCAGCAGTATGTGGACCGCA
>CAZVMA010000158.1:0-6425 GCA_964628545.1 uncultured Pseudomonadales bacterium
CGACGTTTGGCATGATCAGATCCATCAGCACGACGTCCGGACGTTCGCGTCGGCACAGGTCGATGGCCTCGGCGCCGTCGGCCGCTTTCCAGACCACGCGCATGGCGCTGTCGCTGGCGACGATACGTTCGAGAACGGTAGTGGCGAGGGCGAGATCGTTGACGATGCCGACGCGGATGGGCGCCATCAGGGTCCGGTCGCCTCAGCGGCGCCGATCAGATCTTCCACGGCTTCCACCAGCATCGAGTCTTTGAACCCGCCCTTAGTGAGATACTGGGTCGCCCCCGCTTCCAGGCCGCGCAGGCGGTCCTCCTCGCGATCCTTGTAGGACACGATCACGACCGGAAGCGCTGCCAGCAGCGCATCGGCCCGGATGCGCCGCACCAGTTCGATGCCGTTCATGCGCGGCATGTCGACATCGGACACGACCAGGTCGTAATTGCCGAGCCGCACGGCGCTCCAGCCCTCCAGTCCGTCCACGGCTACGTCGACCGCGTAGCCGCGGCTGGCGAGCAGCTGGCGCTCGGTTTCACGCACCGTCAGTGAGTCGTCCACCACCAGAATTCGCTTGCGGTGGCGCTCGGGCGCGTTGGCCAGGGCGGTCAAGCCCAGTCGTCGGCCGCCGTTGATCAGGGCGTCGATCGAGCCGACCAGCTCTTCAAGATTGAGGATCAGGATGACGCGTCCAGTCTCGTCGGTCGAGGCGGCGGCGACGTCCGGCACCTCCCCGAGGCGCTCATCCAGTCGGCGCACCACCAGACTGCGCTCGCCCTCGAAGCCGTCGACCGCGAGTCCGTAGCGCCGATCGCCGGCCGCCAGCAGCACAATGTGAAGCTGATCCGAGCGATGCTGCGCTTCAGGCAGTTCGAGTATCTCGCCAGCGGTGATGATGGCGACATGCATGCCCGCGTACTCGAAGCACGGACGGCCTTCCAGCGTGGTAACCGCGGAGCGCGGCAGCGTCAGCACCCTTTGTACGCTCGCGGTCGGCAGCGCGTAGGGCTCGCCGCCGATGGTGGCGATCAGGGCGCGCGTGACCGATCGGGTAACCGGCAGTTCGATCACGAAAGCCGAGCCGGCACCCAGCTGGCTTTGGATAGTCACGGCACCGCCCGAGCTTTGCACCATGGTGCGCACGGCGTCCAGACCAACGCCGCGCCCTGAGAGCTCGGTTACGGTGGGTGCCGTGGAGAAACCGGGCAGGAACAGGAACTCGTACAGCTCTTCCGGGGACAGCAGCGCCGCCTTCTCGGCCGACTCAAGCGCTCGATCAACGATGCGCTGGCGCAGCGAATCGGTGTTGATGCCGCGACCATCGTCTCGAACCACGATCTGCAGTCTGCCGGCACGATGGAAGGCCTGCACACGCAGTGTGCCCTCGGCAGGTTTGCCGGCCGCTTCGCGCACCTCGGGCAGCTCCAGCCCATGGTCCAGTCCGTTGCGGATGATGTGATTGAGCGGCGCTTCCAGCTGCTCCAGGATTTCGCGGTCGACCAGTGTTTCTTCGCCCTCCACCAGAAACCGGCAGCGTTTGCCGAGCGTGCGGCAGATATCCCGCACCAGTCGCGGAAAACCGCGCAGGATCGAGCCGAACGGCATCATGCGGCTGGCCATGCTCTCGCGGGACAGACGGCGCGCGATGGTCGACGAACGCCGGCTGTAGTCCTCCAACGCGGCTTCGCGGGCTGAGAGCTGGCGTTCCAGCAGGTCGCGTGCGGCAAACAGGGCGGCAATTTCTGCGTGGCCGTTACTGTCGAGCCAGACCGCGGTGCCTGGATCAGCGTCTTTCTCAGCCGGACCGGCGGTGCGTTGTCGCAATCCTTCCTGAAGGGTGTCGAGCGCACTGGTGAGCGCCCGCTGTGCATGACGCAGGCCGTTGCCCTGATCGAGCAGCTGCTCGAGTCGCTCTGATTCGACCACCGCCTCGGCCGCCAGCCCGGTCAGCCGCTCGAGCGCCTCCGCGGTCATGCGGATAGAGCGTCCCGACGCGCCGGCTTCGCCGCGAGCGGCGTCCGTTCGTCTTGCCGGCGACGGCGTATCGGGCGCTGAAACTGGCTCTGCCGGTGCGGAGGAGACGTCGACTGGCGCCGCGGCAGCTGCCGGCGGCGTTGGCGCAACGGCCGGCGCTGGTGTGGATGCTTCCAGCTCTCCCCGCCGGGCGCGTCCCAGCCGGTCCTGCAGATCTTCGAGGGCGCCTGGGGCAACCGCCATGCGCGCGGGATCCCCGCTGGAGATATCGGCAATGAAGTCGATAACCGCGAAGACGACGTCGACGGCTGGCGGCGTGATCCGCACCGCGCCTGCCAGCGCGGCGACAAACAGATCCTCGGTGGTGTGTGCCAGCTTGACCAGAGGATCGATGCCGACGATCCGTGCCGCACCTTTCATCGAGTGCGCCGCGCGCATCAGGCTTTCGAGCTCGGGCTTCGGGTCGTCGGCATCTTCCAAAGCGACCAGCGCCACCGTCATGGCGGCCATTTGCGTCTCGGCCTCCTCCCGGAACAGCTCAAGCAGCGAGAGATCAGCGATCGGCGTTGCGGCCGGTGGTGCGGGCGTTGGCGGTGCAGGCGTTGGCGGTGCAGGCGTTGGCGGTGCGGGCGAGGTTGACGCAGGCGTTCCGGTGGCAGGGCTCGCTTGCGCGAGCGTGACCTGTGCTCCAGGGGCTGCGGGTGGTGCAGCCGGCGCATGATGTCGGCCCGCCCGCACGTCGCCCAGTCGCTCGAGCCACTTGGGTAGTTCGGGTGCGCGGACGTTGAAGTTGGCTGTGCCGCCACTGGCCAGATCGGCAATGAAATCGCTGACGCCCAGCAGCACGTCAACCGCAGCGGCGTCTACGGTCAATTGACCCGCCATTGCAGCAACGAACAGATCCTCGGTTGCGTGTGCCAGCTTGACCAGCGGGCTCAAACCGACGATCTGCGCGGCGCCCTTCAGTGAATGCGCGGCGCGCATGAGATTTTCCAGCACGGTTTGCGGGTCGGCAGCACCTTCGAGCGCGATCAGGGCGTCATTCAGCTGCGCAATCTGCAGCTCGGCTTCTTCCTTGAACAACGCGAGCAGATCGTCGTCAGCGGCATCGCTCATCGGCAGATCCTCTGCAGGGCGTACCACAGCGTATCCTCGTCGATCACGCTCACCGGGCCCCGGCGGCCCTCGAACACGCCTTCGGTGAAGGCGCTGCGGCCGAGCTCAATGGTCACCGGCGGCGGTTGAATTGCATCCGGTTGAACGCGCTGGATGCCCTCCACCTCTGCCACCGGGAACGCCCACACCCGTTGCTCGCGTTCGAGCACCAGCAGCCGCGGCCAAATGCCTTCCGCCTCGTTGTCCGGCTTGCTGACGTTGGGCAGTTCGAGCAATCGACCCAGATCGGCACAAGGCATCAGCTCGCCCCGCACGTTGACCAGGCCTAGGAAACGCGCGTCGTTGCGGTGCGGCACCCGATGGGCTGGCACCGGTTCAACCACCTCCCGGGCGGTTGCCGTGCGAATGGCAAGCCACTCGCCGCGGACGCGGAACACCAGCATCGATCGCAGCTCGCTGTTGTTCAGCACGGGCTCCGGCGCGCTCGTGCTGGCGCCAGCGTCAGTGTCCTTCGGCACGCGAGCCAGCAGCTGCCGCCCGCCCTGCGCGTAGACCGGACAGTTGCGACAGTGAATGTGTTCTCGCAAATCCGGACAGGAGCGATCGCCCCAGACGCCGATCGTGAGTCGGCACGTTCCGCTCTCGCGATCGGCTGTGAAGTCGCTGCGCACTGCGGGTGCCGGCGCGCTCATGAGCGTGCCTCGACACGCTGCATTCGAGCCTGCAGACGCTCGGCCCCAGCGGTGTCGCCCCGCGCCTGAAGCAAGCCTCGCAGTAGTGCCAGGCTTGGCACATGGGCCGGATTCAGATAGAGCGCGCGTTCGTAGCAGCGCCGCGCCTCTTCGGTCTGGTACATGGCGGTCAGGATCAAACCGCACAGATGATGCATTTCGGCGTCTGCTGGATGACTGGCCAGCCAGACCTGCGCGCCGGCAAGCGCCTCTGCGTAGCGGCCTGCGTCAGCCAGACGGCCGAGCGAAGCGCGTGTGGATGCGCCCTCGTCAACCTGCTTAGACATGACCTGCGCAGACAGGACCTTCGTGGACCGGTCTGTTCGCGCCGAGTCGTCGGGCCCGATGGTTGGGTCGGTCTTGGCCGCCGGCTGGCGAACGCTGCGTTTCGGCTCCGGTGACCGCGTGTGTCGGTCGGCAGCGGGGTCCGTCCCTCGCGAGAGGGCGAGACTGTTGATCACGGGTGCCGACGTGACAGTGGCCCCAAGAGCAGGTCTCCGGATCGGCTGGCTGGGGTCGCTGCCTGACACCATACGCCTGAAGACGAACGCACCCGCGGCTCCGGCTGGCGCGAGACCCGCCGCGTGCGCAAGCCCGGATTCCGCGTGGCCAAGAAACACGAGCCCATCCGGCGCAAGCACGGCGCGCAATTGCGCCATGATGCGGTCGCGTGCGTCGGCCGAGAGATAGATCAGCCCGTTGCGGCAGAACACCGCATCGAACGACATGCCGCCGACCACCGAAGCCAGATCGAGCAGATTGGCGCATCGGAAATCGACCACCGCGCGGATGTCTGCGCGCACGCGCCAGCGATCTCTGGCGCCTTCGAGATAGCGCTCGGCCAGCGTGGGCGGGATTTCGCGAATGGCTTTTGGGGTGTAGGTGGCCGTACGCGCATGGGCCAAGGCCCGTTGGCTCAGATCCAGCGCGACGATGCGCTGCGCCGCAGCGGGAACGCCGGCATCCGCAAGCGCCATGGCGATGGAGTAGGGCTATTCGCCGTTCGCGCAAGGTGCACTCAGCACCCGAACCGGCTGGTCCTTCGAGCGCGTCCGCCAGTGTGTGCGGGCATGCTGGATCAGCAGATCGAAGGGCAGCCGGTCGCGAAAGAACCAGCTTTCCCGGACGAACAGCTCTTCCCGAAGTTCCGCTCGCTCATCGGGTGTACTGCTCAGCAGACTGGCGTAGTCGGCGTCCGCGACACCGCTGAGGGCGATTCGGCGCCGACGGATCGCCGCCAGCAACATGTCGTCAGGCACGCAACCTGGATCGAAGCCGGCTTCGTCGCAGAGCGCCCGACACTGCTCAAGAGCAGACTTCACGCAACCTCCCGCGCGGCGCGCAGACAGGTCTGCAGCTCTGGCGTCAGCAGCGCGCCCAACTCGATGCGCTGCACGAAGCCGGTGCCGTGACGAACGACCGGCCCTAGAAACGGCGTTGCGGGTGTTGCAATGCCGGTGGACTCAAAGTCGCCAGGCTCGACGCGCATGGCGTCGTCGGCGTGCTCGACTCGCAGACCAATCAGGGCAGCTGCGTCTTCCTGCTGCCAGCGCGCCAGCAGAATGCGGGTGTTGATGCGCCCCGGCGCAGCGGTGCCGAGGGTCAGCAGCGACAGATCGATCACAGGCACTGGGCCGTTCGGTGTATTCAGTAGACCGATAACCCCGGTTGGCGCACCCGGTAGCGGCCGCAGCGGCGCATCGTGCTCGATGCGCGTGATGACGTCGGCGGAGAGTCCGTAACGTGCCGAGCCGATGTTGAACAGAACCAACAGCATGTTCCTATTTCGACTCAGCGCTCGGAGGTTCGGAAACGCGCTACGGCCACCTTTAGCGACTCTACGGCATCGAGCAGTTGGCCGGACGCGGCGTGCAGCGCCTCGGACGAATCGCCAGACACCAGCGCCACTTCGCGCAACTGCAGCATGGCATCGTTGATCTGATCGGCACCCACCACCTGCGCCTGCATGCTCTGCTGGGCGAATTCGAACTGCGGGCGTTGATTCTCGACGATTTCGATGATGTCACCGAGCTGCCCGCTGAGACGCGTGGCTTCGCCTACGCCTTGACGCACCTGCTCGTCAAAGCGGTCCATCTCCATCACGCCGCTCGAGACTGCGCTCTGCATGTCGACGACAATACGTCCGATATCGAGTGTCGCGATCGCGGTCTGGTCGGCGAGACGCCGGATTTCGCGCGCAACAACCGAAAATCCGAGCCCGTACTCGCCTGCCTTTTCCGCCTCGATGGCAGCGTTGAGCGATAGCAGGTTGGTTTGGTCCGCGACCTTGGTGATGGTAGTGACGACCGTACCAATGTTGTTCGCGCGTTCGGAGATCACGGCCAGCTTGGCCGAGATCGAATTGGTGGCATTCGCCAGCATCTGCATTGTCGATTCCATCTGCGCGAGATTGGCCCGCCCCTGCGTGGCGACCGCGGCCGTCGACCCGGTGGAGGTCGAGATCTCGGTCATCGTCTGCAGCAGCTCACGCGACGTGGCCGTGATTTCGTTTGTGGAAGCCGCGATCTCACTGGTGGAGGCGCCGAAATCGGTTGTGATTTCCTTCTGTTTTTGCGCGGCCGCTGCGATATCGGTAGCAGCGGAGACCAA
>CAZVMA010000159.1:0-6396 GCA_964628545.1 uncultured Pseudomonadales bacterium
GGTGCTGGACGGCGGTCTGGCCGCGTGGACCGGCCCCCTGGACGCCACCGATGCACGACCCCCGCCCGGAAATTTCAGTCGCCGCCCGAGCCTGACGCGCACCATCGACGCCAACGCGGTGCTCGGGGCCTTGCCGACCCTGGGCCTAATCGATGCCCGGGCCCTGCCACGCTTCGAGGGGCGCGAGGAGCCGATCGATCCGGTGGCCGGACACATTCCGGGCGCCGTCTGCCTGCCGTTCCAGGGCAATCTCGGGCCGGACGGCCGCTTCCTGACGCCCGACCGCCTGGCGGAGCGGTTTGCCGAACATGGCCCCGATACGGTGTGCTACTGCGGCTCGGGCGTCACCGCCGCCCACAACGTGCTGGCCATGCGCATCGCCGGACTACCCGAACCCCGCCTGTATCCGGGCAGCTGGAGTGAGTGGATTCGCGACCCCGCCCGACCCTGCTCGCCCGCGCGCAAAGACCCCGCGCGCGCAGAGAGCAGCCCGGCCAGATCATGACGGCCTCATGACGGATCATCGGGTGGCTGCCGCCCACATTCGCTGGCAGGGCGACCAGCCCTACTCGGAAGCCTTCGGCGACATCTATCACGCGCCAGATGCCGCCCAGGAGGTCGCGCGCGTATTCCTGGCACCGAGCGGGCTCACACCCGATAGCCCAATGTCTCGACTGGCGCCCGGCGCACGATTGACGATCGGCGAGCTCGGTTTCGGGTCGGGGCTGAACGTCGTAGTCGCGGCAGAAGCCGCGCTGGCCGCTGGCGCGCACCTGCATGTGGTGTCGTTCGAGTCGATGCCCATCGGCGCACGCGATTTCGCGGAGCTGGCGCGCCGCAGGAGCGCACAGCATCCGCTGTACCACCCGCTGGCCGCAGCGCTGCCGCCGCTGGTGGCGGGCTGGCACGAGCGCACCCTGGCGAACGGCCGTATTCGCCTGACCCTGTACTACGGCGATGCCGCAACAGGGCTCGCCGAGCTGGCCAGCCGACCCTGCGCGGCGCTGGATGCGTGGTTTCTGGACGGCTTCGCACCCGACCGCAACCCGGCGATGTGGTCGCCCGCAGTGTTCACCGCGCTTGCCGCACTGTCGGCCAGCGGCACGACAGTGGCCACGTTCACGGCGGCCGGGCGCGTGCGGCGGGGGCTGGCCGAGGTCGGCTTCAACATGCGCCGCGTTGATCAGCGTCCGCACAAGCGCGAGAGTCTTGCCGGCATTTTTCAGCCGACGGGGCGAACCCTAGACCGCGCGCCGCGCCGCGCCACGGTGCTCGGCGGCGGGCTCGCGGGCGCCAGCACCGCGCGCGAACTGGCCGATCGGGGCGTGGCTGTGACGGTGTGGGATGCGCCGGGGCCAGCGGGCTCGCGTCTGCCCGCCACCGTGCTGCACGGGCGTCTGCTGCCCGACAGCGGGCCGGCAGGTCTGCTGCGCGCGCACGCCTACCTGCACGCGGCAGCAGCTGCCGAGCACCTGGACGGCTTCAGCCGGACCGGCGTGCTGCAGACCGCAGATGCCCCGCCGACGCCCGCATCAGAGGCGCCATCGAGGCGCGCCGACGTCGACCGCCTGACCCGAATCGCCGCAGTCTGGGGCGCAGCCTCGGACAACCAGCCCTGGGTAGTACCGCTGTCCGCATCGGCTGCCTCGGCTCAGGTTGACTGGCCGATCGCTACCAACAGCCTGTGGTTTCCTGCCGGCGGCATCGTCGACACGCCGCGGCTCGTGCGCGCGCTGCTCGAACATCCCCGCATCCTGCAGATCTCCACCGCAGCGCCGATGCCGGGCCAAGCCGATGGGCCGACACCAGACCGGGACGCGCCGATCGTGCTGGCGGCCGGCATGGCCTGCCGCGACGCACCGGCGGCGGCGGCGCTCGAGCTCGCCGCGATACCCGGGCAGATCGATGCGGTGGACTGCGCGCGCGCGCCGCGCGCGCCTTTAGTCGGTGCAGGCTGGCTGGTACCGCGCCCAGGAGGGGTGTTCGCCGGCTCGACGTACGAGTATCGGCCATGGACGAGCGAGGCCGCGAGCGCCGCGAACCTGGTCCAGCTGTCGGGCATCGAGCACACGGCCCGCGAGCGCTATCGGGGGGTACGGGCGACCAGCTCCGACCGGGTGCCGATCGCGGGCGCCCTGACCGATGCCAACGGCGATCCAGTGCCCGGGCTCTGGATCAACGCCGGTCACGGCTCAATGGGCAACGTCACCAGCCACTACTGCGCGGCACTGGTGGCGGCGGCCATCTGCGGCGCACCGCCGCCAGCGACTCGCGCGCTCTCCGCCCTTCTGGACCCGGACCGGTTCCGGCTGCGTCAGCGGCGACGCGGCGTCAGATTCGGAACTCCCGAACGTTCATGACCGAATCGGTGGCGCGGATCGCCTCCAGAGTCGCAGCGTCGATCTCGTGCGCGACGTCGATCAGGTTATAGGCCACATCGCCGCGGCTCTTGTTGATCATGTCAACGACGTTGATCTGGCGGTCGGCCAGCACCGACGTGACCTTATTCAGAATGCCTGGGACGTTCCGGTTGGTGACCGCAATGCGGTAACCACCCGAGCTCTCGAGGCTGACCGCAGGAAAGTTCACCGCATTGCGGATATTGCCCGTGTGCAGGAACTCGACCAGTTGGTCGGCAGCCATGATCGCGCAGTTCTCCTCCGCCTCCTCGGTGCTGGCGCCCAGATGAGGGGTCAGCAGCGCGCGCGGATGCCCCAGCAGTTCCGGCACCGGAAAATCGGCAACGTAGGCGCCAAGTCGGGCTTCGTCCAGCGCCGCGCGCAGGGCATGCGTATCGACTATCGGCTGCCGCGCGAAGTTCAGCAGCACGGCACCCGGACGCATCGCGCGCAGCGTATCCGCGTTGATCATGGCGCGGGTTTCATCCAGCAGCGGCACGTGCAGGGTGACGTAATCGGCGCGCGCCAGCAGGCTCGGCAGGTTCTCCATGCGCCGCACCTCGGCCGGCAGACGCCAGGCCGCATCCACCGAAATGGCGGGATCGAAGCCCAGCACCTCCATGCCGAGGTCCAGCGCCGCCCGGGCGACCAGCGAGCCAATGGCGCCGAGCCCGACCACACCGAGCGCGCGCCCGCGCAGCTCGCGTCCGGCGAAGCGTTTCTTTTCTGCCTCAACCAGCCGATCCAGCGTGGCGTCGTCGGCAGCGGCATCAAGGCCGCGCACATAGTGAATGCCGCCCACGATATCGCGCGAGGCCATCAGCAGTGCTGCCAGTACGAGCTCTTTCACCGAGTTGGCGTTGGCGCCGGGGGTATTGAAGACGACGATGCCGGCGCGGGTGCAGGCATCGACCGGTACGTTGTTTACACCCGCTCCGGCGCGCGCCACGGCCCGCAAATTAGGGTTCAGATCGGCTTCCGTGAGCTTGTGGCTGCGCAGCAGGATGGCGTGCGGATCAAGGGCATCACTGCTGACCTCGAACGCCTGACGGGAGAAGCGCTCCAGGCCGCGGACCGCGATGGCATTGAAGGTTTTGATTTTGTGCATCGGCTTCCCCGAACGAAAAAGGCGCGTATGGTACTCAATTCCGGGTCAGGCGCTGTAGTTCCGACCACAGGATCGCGACGGCGTCCGGACACTGGAATGCCGCCAGCGACACCGCAAGCGCCTGCCGATCGGCCCACAACCCGGCCAGCGCCGACGCGAGCGCATCGGGGCCCAGTGCATCGTCGTCCAGCACGTGACAATACCCGGCCCGAGACGCCCAGGCGGCGTTCTCGATCTGATCTCCGCGACTCGCGCGTCGCGACAGCGGCACCAGCAGCACCGGTTTCCGCAAGGCAAGCAGCTCGAACAGCGTGTTGGCGCCGGCGCGAGAGACAACCAGATCGGCCGCAGCCAGCACGTCTCCCCAGGGCTCGCGAATGTACTCGTAGGGGTAATAGCCTGCTGCCGCGATATCCGGCCGCTTGCCGGGACCACAGACATGAACCACCGCATACCGCGCCAGCAGTTCCGGCAGCGCGTCCAGCACCGCGCGATTGAGTCGATCCGCCCCAAGACTGCCGCCGGTAACCAGCAACAGCGGGCGCTCGTCGCGGACGCCCAGCCATGCGCGGCCGCGCGCCCCGTCACCCGCCAGCAGCGCGGGCCGCAGCGGCGTGCCGGCGACGACGGTGCGGCCACGAAAACCGCCCGCGGTCGGCGAGCCTGCCGACGGGAACGTGAGGGCAAGCGTGGTCACGAACGGCAGCGCCAGCCGATTCGCGAGACCCGGCGAGAGATCGCTCTCGTGGGCCAGCACCGGAATGCGCAGCAGGCCCGCCGCAAAGACCACCGGGAAGCTTACGAACCCGCCCTTCGAGAACACCAGGTCGGGGCGCAAACGACGCAACAGCAATAGAGCCTCGACCATGGCCCGCAGCACGCGCGCGGCGTCGCGGACATTGTCCCAGGAAAAGTAGCGACGCAGTTTGCCGGCGCTGATGCCGTGGTAGCGGATCGGCAGCTCGGCGAGAAGCCCGGATTCGAGCCCCGAGCGGCTGCCCACGAAGGTCACCTGCCAGCCGGCCGCGAGGGCGCGCTCGATCACGGGCACTGCCGGCAGCACGTGTCCGGCAGTGCCGCCGCCTGTGCAAAGCAGATGCGTCACAGCTGCAGCACCGACTTCAGCAGCGGAATGGTTACGCGACGACCGGCCGACCACGCTGCGCGATCCAGCCGCTCGAATTGACCCAGCAGCGTGGCGAACTCACGGCTGCCGTGGACGAGCCAGAAGTCCAGCACAGCCGGCGCCAGTTCAAGTCCGCGTTCGGCACCCAGGCGACGCAGCACCGATGCCTTGCCGGCGTCCGAAAGGACCGGCAGGCCGTAAGCCGCGAGCGCGCGCAGCCGGGAACCCAAATCCGGATAGCGAGTGCGCCAGCTGGACGGCGGACCACGCACGGACACCACCAGCTGGCGACCACGCGCCCCGAGCCCCTGATAGAGGGCGAGCAGCGCGCGCTCGCGCTCGGCGTCGCCGAACCAGCGGTCCACATCGTCGAGAGCCACCAGACCGCAGGTCTCCAGCCCCTCGAGCGCTTCCGGCGTAACAACGGCCTCGCCGAGCGGCAGATAGATGGCCGGCGGCGTCCAGCGGTATCCCGAATCCGTCTGATCCTTGTGTTCCGGACACTCCGCGTGCGCCTGACAGGTCGCCTGCAGCAAATGGGTTTTTCCGGCTGCCGGAGCGCCCCACAGCAGACACCCGCGAAAGCCTGGCCCCCCGGCCGCAAGGGATCGCAGCGCCGCCACGGCTTCCGCCGCACCATCAGTTTCGAAGTCTTCAAAGCGGCAGCGCGGGCGCAGCGGAAACGCAAGCGCCAGCTGTCGAAAGCGGTCGTCCGGCTCAGCCACGCGGGCGATCATCGGGCCGCTGTCGCGCTCGACCTTCACGCACCGCACGCAGACTCCAGGTCACCACATAGTCGACGCCGGAGCAGACCCCGAGCACGCCTAACAGGTAGAAACTCCAGGGGTTGACCAGGGTGCCGACAAGCGCGCTGAGCGGGCCGAGCGCGCTGAGCTGCACCAGCAGCATCAGCAGCACCACGATCTGCGCCGCGGTATTGGCTTTGCTGATGCGCGTGGGTGCCACTTCAAGCTGGCCGAACAGCGCCCGGTAGACGGTGGCGCCGCCCACGATGCAGAGGTCACGCCCCAGCACGATCAGCACCAGCCACAGCGGCAGGTGCGACTGCAGCGTGAACACCACCACCATGACCGCAATCAGCAGTTTGTCCGCGATTGGGTCCAGCGTTGCGCCGAACTGCGTCACCGCGCCCCACCGCCGAGCCAGCCAGCCGTCGACGGCGTCCGATGCCCCAGCCAGGGCCATCAGCACCAGCGCCTGCAGATACTGCGTCTGCCAGAGCATGATCGCTGTCGGCAGCACCAACACAATGCGCATCACGGTGAGGGCATTGGGCAGCATGGAGCGATCCACCTTCAGCCTCCCTGCCATTCCAGCACCAGGTCGGGCGTCGGGACCGGGGCCTCGGCGGGCATCGCCGCGCCACCACTGGCGACGCCAGCAGCGGGTTCCAGCGGTCGCAGCCGGCCGTCCGTTACCAGCACCGCGGCGAGTTGCGCCACCTGCGCGCCGGTGGTGATGCGGAAGTCGATTCGATCGCCCGCCGCGCCCGCGACTCGGACGTCATCGATCACCTCCACCGCAGCGAGTCGCCGCAGCACGCTGGCGTAATCGGCAACGGACCGGATGCCGGTCACCTGCAGCGATAGCATTCCTTCCGTACCCGGCGCCACCTGGAACCGCGGCAGCAGATGGGCAACCAGACGATCTACCGCCGCGGAAGCGAGCGCTGCCGCCGGGCCCGCACCCAGGTCAATTCGGACCGCAGCGGGCGCCTCGGTGATCTGCGCCGAGGCCAGAGC
>CAZVMA010000160.1:0-1126 GCA_964628545.1 uncultured Pseudomonadales bacterium
GCCTTGTCTGGCGATCGTGCGGTCATGTCGGTATGTTCCCATGGGGATTGATCGCCAGACAAGGCAGTGCGGTTGCCGCCCGCCCCGGGTGTGCCGCTGCTGCGAGATTGGGAATCGCAGGCGCGTCTCGCGACCGAAACACTTCGAGCGTATCCCGCTGACGCCCGCCTTTGCTCCCGCCGGCTGCGCGCTCCGCGTACAATCCGGATGAGCGATTGGTCCACCCGGGCCGCCACGCAGAGGGGAACAGCATGCGTATTGGAGTCATGATCGGGGGCGATGGCCGGCGGCACACCATCGATGACGTGATCGGCATTGCCCGGCAGGTGGAAGCCGCGGGGCTGGACGACGTGTGGATGGCGAACATCTTCTCGTTCGATGCCATCTCCACGCTGATGCTGGTCGGGCGCGAAGTACCGCGCGTCGGCCTCGGTACGGCGGTGACGCCCACCTATCCGCGTCATCCCACCGCCATCGCGCAACAGGCGCTCACCGCGGCCGCGGCTACCGGCAATCGCTTCACGCTCGGTATCGGGCTGTCCCACCAGATGGTGATCGAGAACATGTTCGGCTTGTCGTATGCGCATCCGGCGCGACACATGCGCGAGTACCTCAGCGTGCTGATGCCGCTGGCGCGCGGCGAGGCCGCGAACTTTGCGGGCGAGGAGTATCGGGTTGCGAATGTGGCGCTCGACACTCCGGGCGCCGCCCGGTTGCCGGTTGTGGTGGCCGCGCTTGGCCCCGCCATGCTGAAGATCGCGGGCGAATTGGCCGACGGCACCAACACCTGGATGGTTGGGCCGCGCACCATGGAGGCCCACATCGTGAAGCGTCTGCGCGACGCAGCGACTGCCGCTGGACGGCCCGATCCGCAGGTGGTGGGCGGTTTCCCGATCATTCTCACGAACAAACCGGACGAGGCCCGGGCGCGCATCGCCGAGCAGCTCACCATTTACGGCCAGCTGCCAAGCTACCGGGCCATGTTGGACCGCGAGGGCGTGAAGGGGCCGGCCGACATCGCCATCGCGGGTGACGAGAACATGTTGCGCGGCGAGCTGAAGCGGCTCGAGGACATCGGTGTAACCCATTTCAACGCCGCCATCGCCGCGGTGGAGGACGGGGCGTT
>CAZVMA010000160.1:1136-6337 GCA_964628545.1 uncultured Pseudomonadales bacterium
TCCTCGCTGCGCTGAGGCGCCGCCATGGGCGTTTTTCAGCCGCAGGATCTCAGGGGCCGCGTGGCTTGGGTGACCGGTGCCGGCACCGGGATCGGGGCGTCGGCCGCAGAGGCGCTGGCGGCGGCAGGCATGCATGTGGTGCTGTCCGGCCGTCGCCGCGCGGAGCTCGAGGCCGTCGCTGCCGGCATCGGTGAGCAGGGCGAAGTGTGCCCGCTCGATGTGTCTGACAAGTCAGCCGTAGCGGCCACGGTGGCGGACATCATGGCGCGCCACGGCCGTATCGACGTGCTGGTCGCCAGTGCCGGCCTGAACATCCGCGACCGCAACTGGCCCGTGCTGACTACTAATGATTGGGACACGGTGATACGTGTTGATCTCGATGGCGCGTTCTACTGCTGCCACGCCGTGCTGCCGATCATGAAGGCGCAGGGTGATGGCCTGATCGTGAATGTGTCCTCCTGGGCCGGCCGGTTTGTTTCGGTCGCCACCGGGCCTGCCTACACGGCTGCCAAGCACGCCATGAACGCCATGACCGAAAGCATCAACATGGAGAACGGTGTGTTCGGCATTCGCGCCTGCGCGTTGTGCCCGGGTGAGGTATCGACCCCCATCCTCGACAAGCGACCGGTGCCGGTTTCCGCGGCCGACCGCGCGCGCATGGTGCAGCCGGAGGATTGCGGCGCCATCATCGCGTTCATTGCGCAGCTGCCGAAACACGTGTGCATCAACGAGATCACGGTCAGCCCCACCTGGAACCGGGGCTATGTCGCGCAGGTACGCTCGCCAAATCCGGCGCCGTAACGGCCTGGGCCTCGGCAGGGGAGGTCCGGCACACGCCGGGCCGTGACTGCGGAACATCCAAACTGTCGAATTCGCCAGTTTCGAGCAACGGTGAACCTCGATTCAATTCGGCGTCAATTAATCGGGGGGGCATGCAATGCAAACTGATCGCTTCAGGTTCGGGCCACTGTTATCCGGCACATCAAGCGCCGCGCTGTTGGCTGTGCTGGTGGCCTGGCCGTCCGCCTATGCCGAAAGCGCGGCTACCGAGCAGGCGCAGTCGGATGGCGTGATCGAAGAAGTCATCGTCACCGCGCGCAACATCGAGGAATCGCTGCAGGAAGCGCCCGTTGCGGTGACGGTCATGGATCGCGACACCATCGAGATGTTCCGCATCGACACGGCCTCCGACCTGCTGAGCCGCGTGCCCGCGCTGTCTGTCAGCGTCGGCGGGTCGGGCGCAGGCGCGCAGGTCAACCTTCGCGGCGTTGGCTCCTCCAGCATATCCAACGCCTTCGATTCAGCTATCGCGCTGAACTACGACGGAATATCCGTCAGCACGCAGCGGCTCCTGCAAACCGCGTTTTTTGATGTCGAGCAGGTGAGCGTGATGAAGGGCCCGCAATCGCTGTATTTCGGCAAGGCGGCCTCTGCCGGCGTGTTCGCGCTGCGTTCCGCCGAGCCGACCGAAGAGTTCGAGATTGGCGCCAAGACCTCGTATGAGATGGAGGAAGAGGGCCGAACCATTGGCGGCTTCGTGTCCGGCCCGATCTCCGACACGCTCGGCTTCAGGCTGGCGGCCGAGGGCCAGGACATCGAGGAATACGTGAAGATGTCCGATGTCGTCCCCACGCGTAACCCGGAACGCGGGCTGGAGAACGTGATCTCGCGGCTGACGTTTGATTGGGCGGCCAGCGAAACGATCAACGCAAACCTCAAGCTCAACTATAACCGGCAGCGTTCCGACACGCTGAACGGCCGCATCGACATGTTCTGCGGTGGCGACGGCGTGCCGGACCCGTCGCTGATTCTGGGCGGCGCGTTTGGTGCGACGCCGGGCATCGACCTATTCCTGCCCACGCATGATTGCGATCTGGACGACGGGCGTTTCATCGGTCCGGACGGCAACGCGTTGATCGACACGGTGCCCACCGGGTCGCCGGGCGCGGGACGCGATATCACTCAGGCGTACAACAACACCGATATTTTCTTCACCCGGCTGCAGGTCGATGCAGAGTTGAACGAAAACTTCGACCTGACCGTACTGCTTGGTTATGTCGATCTGTTCAACGAATACAACGATTCGTTCAACGGCACCGGCCGAAACCCGGACGGAAGCGCTGCCGGCCTGGTGGCCCCGTTCGAAAACACGCTGAAGCAGTTCACCAGTGAAGTTCGGCTGGCATCCAGCTTCGACGGCCCGTTCAATTTCCAGGTGGGTGGCTTCTGGGAGAATCGCGATATCGGGCATCGCACCTCGCAAAACGCGTTCAACCCTTCACTGCTTGGCGTGTTCGGTCCGCCGTTCGGACCTGATGCGGGCACCGGCTTCACGTTCGATTGGCTCGCAGAGCGCCCCATCGACGCAGAGGCGCGCTCGTTCTTCGTCAGCGGCGAGTACGACCTGTCGGAGAAATGGGAACTGTCGGGCGGCGTGCGTTGGACGGATGAGTACAAGAGCACCACCGTCGCGTTCCCCTACGTGCACTCGGCTCTGGGTCTGTTCGGTGCTGTGCCCAGCGGCTTTGAGACCGGTGACATCGAGTTTCAGGACGACAACCTGTCGCCTGAACTGGTCTTGCGGTATATGCACGACGAAAACGTGTCGCTGTACGCCGCCTTCAAATCAGGCTTCAAGTCGGGCGGCGTAGACAACAACACGCTGCCGATCGGCACAGTGCTGCCGGACCTCAACAGCCCAGATCCTGCTAAGCGCGCTGCGGCAGAGGAAATCCTGACGTTCGAGTCGGAAACCTCCGAGGGCTTCGAGGTGGGTGTGCGGTCGCTGCTGCTGGATCAAAGCCTGATGCTGAACGCCACGGCATTTCGGTATGTCTACGAAGATCAGCAAATACAGCTCTTCAACCCTGCCGTCTTCGCGTTTGATACGTTCAATGCGGGCGAGGTGACGACGCAGGGAATCGACATCGACTGGGCGTGGGCGACGCCCATCCCGGGCCTCAGCGTGTTTGGGGCATGGGGCTTCCTGGATGCAGAACTCACCGCCGATTTCATCACCCTGTCGGGCGAGAACCTGAAAGGCCGCGACTCCGGCAATGCCCCCGAATTCTCGGGCAACGTCGCGCTCAGCTGGGAGCGGGGCATTTCGGACGGCTTCCTGCTGCGCATCAGCCCGAACCTCTATCATTCGAGCAGCTATATCGCTGGCGGCGCGACGCGCGAGACGTTCAACGCGGCCACCAACCCGCGCGGCGATCTCGAGCAGGACAGCTACGTCACGTATGACTTGAGCGTGTCCCTGATCTCGGTCGCGTCTGACTGGCGACTGTCGTTCATTGGGAAAAACCTGTCGGATGAGCAGATCATCACCGGCGGCGGCCCGGCACCGTTCAGGCCGGCAACTGGAGATGACCAGCAGGTGAATATCCGGCGCGGCAGGCAGCTGTTCATCGAACTGGCCTACAACTTCTGATGTGAGGTTGCGGGGCACTGGGGCGCGGTCCGGTCGCCAAAAACCGGATCGCGCACCGCCTGCGGCGATTACGAGGGCTATTCGCCGCAATTGATGCGGC
Source organism: uncultured Pseudomonadales bacterium (assembly GCA_964628545.1). Lineage (GTDB taxonomy): Bacteria > Pseudomonadota > Gammaproteobacteria > Pseudomonadales > Azotimanducaceae > UBA7803. Next base: position 4,670 of record CAZVMA010000160.1, read on the forward strand.
GAAAACGTGCGCGCGCGGAGAGAGCGGGCCATAATCGCCGCATGAACAGCGGCGATCGCAAGTACATCTGGCAGGCCAGCGACTGGCCGCACTGGATATTCGACCTGGCGACCCTGGCGGAACCGATGGCTCGGGTCAGTCATGCCCAGGGGCTGCTGCTGGGTCGCTTGGCCGATGTCGGCATGGCCCAACGTGATCAGGCGAGCCTGGCGGCCTTGGCCGAGGACGTGGTCAAGACCAGCGCGATTGAGGGTGAGTATCTCGACTTCGAATCGGTACGCTCATCCATCGCGCGCAAGCTTGGGGTGGACATCGGCGCCCTGGCGCCGGTTGATCGCCACGTCGACGGTGTGGTGGACATGGTGCTTGACGCGACGATCAACAGTCGTGCACCGGTTTTACCCCAGCGCCTGTTTGGTTGGCACGCCGCGTTGTTTCCGACCGGTTACTCTGGCCTGTCCCGCATCAGGACTGGCGCCTGGCGCGATGACGCTAATGGTCCAATGCAGGTCGTCTCGGGCCCGATCGGTCGGGAGCGGGTGCACTTCCAGGCACCGCCCGCCGCTCGGATTGAGGCGGAAATGAATGATTTCCTCGCTTGGCTAAATGGGCCGGTGCGCAATGGCCCGGTAAATGAGCCCCCATTGGTCAGAGCGGGGCTTGGACACTTATGGTTTGTCACGTTGCACCCCTTTGACGATGGCAATGGACGCATTGCCCGGGCTATCGGTGACCTGCTACTCGCCCGGGCCGATGGTAGCCCAGAGCGTTTCTACAGCATGTCGGCTCAGATTCAGCGCGAACGAAAGGCCTACTACGACATTCTGGAGCGTACGCAGAAACGAACACTCGATGTCACCGATTGGCTCGTCTGGTTCCTCGGCACCCTTCATCGCGCCGTGGACCAGGCGCAGCTCGCGTTGGATTCGGTCCTGTTCAAGTCTCGATTCTGGCAGCGCTGGGCGACTACTGCGCTGAACGAGCGGCAGGTACGGCTGCTGAACAAACTGTTGGACGGGTTTGAGGGCAAGCTTACCAGCAGCAAGTGGGCCATCATCGCCAAGTGCTCACCCGATACCGCGCTGCGCGACATCAACGATCTGGTCGGTCGTGGCGTGCTGCGGAAGTCCGATGCGGGCGGGCGCAGCACCTGGTATGAATTGCGCGATCTGACGTAGCAGCTGATTCAGCCGAGCGTGACGGCCACCAGCCCGCTGCCGAGCAGCAGCAGCCCGATGAGCTCGCGGCGCACGAGCGGCTCGCGAAACAGGCGCATCGACAGAATCCAGGCGAACAGCAGTTCAGCAAGCGCGAGCGTGCGCACGCGGGCCACCGATTCGATTGCCATCGCGGTGAACCAGCCCGCAGACGCCGCCGCGCCCATGCCGCCGGCCAGCAGCGACGCGCGCCAGGCGCGCAGCACTCGGCATACGGTGTCCCGTTCGCGCGCCAGCAGCCAGCCGCCCAGCGCCAGGGTCTGGATGGTCTGAGCGATCACCAGGCCGAAGGCCGCCGCCATCAGGAATAGCGTATCTCCGAGCGCAAGCGCAGCACCCCGGTAGCCGACCGCCGCAAGACCGAACAGCGCGCCAGAGCCGAGCCCAAGCAGCGCGACCCGATGCGTCCAGCCGGTCAGCAGCGCGCGCAGGGGTCGCTCCGGGTCGCTCG
>CAZVMA010000161.1:0-4829 GCA_964628545.1 uncultured Pseudomonadales bacterium
CCTCGGTCTCGCCCGATTCCGCCTCGTACCCCGATTCTTCCGCTTCGTCGCCCGACGCCTCGGTCGCTTCGGATTCGGCTTCCTCGGACTCCCACTCTTCGGGCGCTGCCTCTTCTGACATCGCGTCCGGCTCGATCTCCAGATCGGCAGCGCCGTCGCCGTCGGTGTCCATGTCGAGATCCAGCGTGCCGTCGGCATCGTCGAACAGAAGTTCGCCTTCCTCCCCCGTTGCCACGTCCTCATAGGCGTAGCTCTGGGTTTCGTCGTCGCTGATCAGTTCCGCATCGATGTCGTAGCTCTCCAGCTCGGGGTCGTCGTCGCTGAACGCGATGCCCCCGGCCTCACTCTCATCGGCGCTGAACGCATGGCCTCCGCCCAGGGCGATGTCGGTGATCTCGTAGTAGCCGTCTCGTTCCGCGTCGTCATCCGCCAGTCGGATGATCGGCTGCTGATCGCTGCCCGCGTGGAAATCGAATTCGTTCCCTTCGAAACTGATGGACTCGGCGACGCCCGGCTCTAGCGCGATGTTGTCCACCTGGAACACTTTCTCGCCGCTGAACACCGTCATCGCGGTGGTACCTGCCGTGTCACCGTTGATCGAGACGTCGTAAGGCTGGTCTCGGGGCAGTGTGACCATGCAGCCGCGCGTGCCGCGCAGAGGACGCAGGCGGCTCGCCGACACGGTCTGGCCGTCCCGACGGCCGACGGCCTTGACGTCGCTGCAGGGGCTTGGCGTGGTGACGGTATAGTTATTCGCCGGCTTGGCCGGCCGTCGCGAAGGGGCCTTGGGGCTGGGCTTGCGCGGCTGGCGCGGTTTCGCGGCGGGTGCTTTCGTTGCGGCTGCAGCCTGGTTAGATGCGCTGCAGAAGGGGCATTGCAGCGGCTCGTAGCGCTGGGACAGCAGCGTGTAGTCCATGGTGCCGGCGCCGCCCGTCCAGGCGTCTGCGGCTTCGCTCGGGTTCAGCGCGGCGGCGTCGTACACCCAGCGATCGGCTTTGGTATCGACATCGACGTGTTTCTCTTCGCCCGGATAATTGTTGTCGTAGACAAAGATGCGGTACTTGCCCGATCCGGTCTGATCGATTCGGTAGGGCGTGACGGCATGGCCGCCAGACGTGTCGTAAATGCCAAGCGTCGGATAGTCGGGGCCCGAGGCCATTGACGCTACCAGCTGATCCACGATCTGCTTCAGCGACATCTCCCGGGTTGCCCCCGTGACCGACTGCACAGGCTCCAGTGCCTGCGTGGTGTAGTAGATCGATATGGTGCGCATCAGCACCGCGTCGTCCGGCGTCAACTGGCTGGTCTGATTCGCGCCGTAGTCGTCCACCTCTTCGATCTCGCGGTAGAACGCTGCGCTGAGCGCGGCCATGCCCTCGCAGTGTCCGCCTTCCATGCTCTTGTTCATTTCCGACAGCCAGAGCCGCGCGCCCGGTGTGGCGACGCATTTTCCCTTCCTGATACGTGCGCACGCCTGTTCACCGAACAGGTAGGCTGCGTCGTCGGGGGTCAGCGCCGAGATGGGATGCTCGGAGCCACCCCAGTTGGGAAAACTGAAACCGTGCTTGTCGGGGCGAAAACCGGTGTCAACCAGAGTCTTGGCGATCGCCGACGGCGTCATCATTGCCAGCAGACTGGTGATCAGCAGTATTCGTATCATGGGTGTCTGACCTCGATTCGATAGGACGACAGGGATTGCAGTCGGGTGCAGTTCGCGTCATGAAACTGCAGCAGCTCGGCGCAGCGCACGATGCGGTCGGTAAGTTCGATTTCCAGCTCGGCCGCGCCCACGCGGCCGTGACTAAGCGCATGCGTGACCCGCACGCGAGACGGTTTGGGTTGAGCCATGATTCCAGCCTGCACCGCGTCTCTGCCCTCGAAGCTCGGCCCGCCGATCAGCTGCCAGAGTGTGTCTGCGGTCAGGAAGGGCGTGACGTCAGGGACGTTGCCCGCGGCAAACGCCACCACAAGCTGCTGCACACGGCTGTTCTTCGGCGAGTTGCTGCAGCTGGAAGCGAGCTCGATGCTGGGCGTGTCGTTGGCCGGCGTCGACTTGGCAGGTGCCGATGTGAAGGTCTCGGGCATAAGCGGTGTTCTCGATCGGATTGCGGTCCTGCTTCGGCAGCGGAGACAATAGCTGGCCAGACAACGGAGGAACAGTGACATGCAGCAGATTGCGCCGATGGAAGTGGGGCTTGTGGTGCGCGATCTCGACCGCATGCTGCAGTTCTACGTCGACGTACTGGGTTGCACCGAGGTGCGCCGAGCGGACATTCCTGCTGCTCTGAGCCGCGCTATTGCCACGGCGCCGGACGGCTATGTGAATGTCTGGTTGCGCACGCCGAACGGCGAGGTCATCAAGCTGGTGCGACCTCCGAACGGGCCCGTATTGCCCGGTGCGTCCCCTTATTCGAGCGAGCGCGGCGGTTTTGCCTACCTCACCTTTTATTGCAGCGATCTTGCGGCAATCCTGGCCAAGGCGCTGGCGAACGGCGCCGTCGAGCGGTCTGATGCGGCGGCACGAACGGGTGTTTTCGGCGTCAAGCTGGCGTTCTTTGCCGACCCTGAAGGCAACGTCCTGGAGCTGGTCGAGCCGGTTTGAGTTCTGCTGCCGGCGGGCCCATCAGAGCTGGCGGTTCGCATCCAGCCAGCGCCGCAGCACCACCAGTTCGGCGAGCACCGCCTCGATGGCCGGCCGCGTTGTTACGCTTGTCATGCAAGTCAGAACCGGTGCCGCCGAGCGGATGGACGCCCGTCTGGCTTCAATGCCTGCGGGGGTGATCAGCACCCGTTTCGAGCGACCGTCCTGCTCGTCAGATGCGAAGGTGATGAAGCCTTTCGCCGCGAGGCGCGCGAGCGTACCGGTCATTGTGCCGCGCGTGACCTGCAGGTTGTCGGCAAGTCGGGCGGGGGTTTTCCCGTCACCGGTGCGCACGCAGTGGTTCAGCACGGCGAACTGGGCGCCCGTGAGCCCGTGCGGTAAACGGCGCTGGAACGCGGTTTGCGCCAGTTGATCGATGATGCCGATCTCGTTCAGCAGCTGGAACAGCAGGTCTTCCAGCGATGCTTCCCCTGGCGGCGTGTGCGTTGACGGTGCGTCGGCAGCGGGCCGCGCAGCCGGGATGCTGGCGCGATCGTCCTTGGATGATTTTGCGGGTTTTCGGTTACCGGTCTTGTTCGTCACGTGCTCATACAAGATGCGCGGCGAGTCCGCGCCGCGGCGTCGGCATGATCTCAGGTCCATAGCCGATTCGGAACAGCATCTGGATACGCCCTTCGTTGGGCAGCAGGTCGTGTACCTCACGGTAAAGCGCCGTCATGGCCGGGTACTCCTGCAGCGACTGGCTCCAGGGGTGGATGCCAAGGCCAAGCTTGGTGGCGACCAGGTTGAGGCGCACGTAGGCGCGCCCCGCGTGCAGCTGATCGGTTCGGTTGGCGTTGGCGTTCGAGAGCCATCCGAAAGCTCGACCGGACTCGGCCATCGCGCGATACATCGACAGTCCCTGCTGGAATGCAGTCGAATCAGGATCGCCCAACGCTTCCGGCGTCATCAGCCCAAGCAGTCTTCCGACTTCCATGATCGTACCTTCGAGTTCAACACCGTCGGGGTTTGCGGTGACCGCTGCCGACCCGACGCGCATCAGGTCGACCGACTCCTGCATGGCGTCGGGTGTGGTGGTTTCCAGCAGGTGACCACGCCAAGTCAGATCGCGCAGGCGGGCGGCGAGCGGCGTATTGCCCACGGTCGATGCGGAGACGCCCAAAATCGAGGCCGAGGTTGCCAGTTGGTCTAGCAGGGCTTGCGGCACATCGCGGGGTTCGTAGACCTCCTTGTTTGATCGACGAGCAGGGATCTGCGCATACAGCGGGTCGCGAACGCCGGTGCCGGGCGTGAACCGGACCTGCGCGACTGGTCGACCATCCAGGGTTGTTGCATCTTCGCCGTCCGGGAACGGGGTGATCAGGGTGGCGTAACCATCCTCGGCTGCCGCGATCGACAAGAGCTCCAGAAACGCGCCGCAGCCGATGGTGATCTGTCGATCGTGCGGGTCAGTGACGGGCAAGCGGCGCTCTAGATCGACGTACAGCGTGAGCGCGTCATCGCCATCCAGGCGCACCAGCCACGGTTGCCGGTTGTGCGGATTAGGCGCCAACAGGGCCCACGACAGGGCGCGCCGTCGAAACTCCGGGTCGCTGCCCGCGGTTCGCCAAGGCTCGCGCGCAGGTTCGGATGGTCGACCCAGGATACTCAGGCCGGCACCAGCGCCGGCAGCGATCACCACGCCGCCGCCAATCAGGCGAAGCACATTTCGGCGCGAGGTTGCGATGGTCGGGTTCGAGGTCATGGTGGTCGGCTTCTGATTTGGTACCTTACTTTGTAGTTTGGCGACAAACTAGATTGGCATCAATCCCCAACGCCGGAGATCATCCCGGCCCTCGACGGCAAAAGGTTGGAAGAGGCGATGCGTTGCGGCTCGGCACCGCCTGACCGAACGAATTGATGATTTGCTTCATTCGCAACGAATTACCTCTGTTCCTGCTGTTCGGCGTGGTCGCTGCTGCCTTTGGTGGGCTTACGACTCCGCTGGAAGCAAAGGCGGGCGTCGCCCTGGTGCTGCAGTTCGGGCTGCTGCTCGCCACCATCATCTGGGGCGCGTTTCGGGTGGTACACCATGCCGAAGCCATCGCGCATGAGGTGGGCGAACCGGCCGGGACGCTGGTTCTGACGCTGTCAGTGATCGGAATCGAGGTCGCGCTGGTGGTGGCGCTGATGCTGGGCGGGCAGGCAGATCCGACCGCGGCGCGCGACACGATGCTGAGCGTCGTCA
>CAZVMA010000161.1:4839-6303 GCA_964628545.1 uncultured Pseudomonadales bacterium
GTATCTGGGCACCCTGATCGTCCTCTCGGGTCTCAGTCTCGTGTGGCCGCGCATTGCCGACTCAGCGCCCGGCGGTCAGGTCTCGGCGCTGCAGGCACCGTTCCTGGTCGGCGTATCCCTGGTCTGCTACGGCGTCTTTCTGGCCATTCAGGTTGGCCAAGCCCGCGGCTGGTTTCAGGATCACCCTGTGATGGAGCCACCGCGCGGTGAGCAACAGGAACCGGAGCCCAGCCTGGGCGCGGAGCGCGATATCGGCGCTGGGGGGCTGCCCGGCCGGGTCGTTTTGCTGCTGGCTTATCTGGCGCTCATTATTCTGCTCGCGGAGCAGATGGCGCACCTGCTGGAAGAAGTGGTCGAGCTGGGGCTGCCGCGCGCGGTCAGCGGGCTGATCGTCGCCGCGGTGATTCTGGCGCCAGAGGCCATGGCGACCGTGCAGGCCGCCACCGATCGGCAGATGCAGCGTGCGGTCAATCTGTCGCTTGGCGCGGCCCTGTCGACCATCGGTTTGACCGTGCCGGCGGTGCTTCTGGTATCGATTTTGACCGGCGTCCCGGCTGAGCTCGGTTTGCCGGCGACCGAGATCCTGCTGCTGGCGCTCAGCTTTTTGCTCGCCATCAATACCCTGGCCACAGGCCGTACCAACCAATTGCACGGGGTGCTGCATCTGGCGTTGTTCACGGCGTTTGTCGTGCTGATATTTGACGGCGTCTAGCCGGGTGTGGTGATCGATCGCAACGGTTCTGAACACATGGACTGCCGACGTTAAATACCATGCATGCCCTGCTGTTGACCGACATTCAATACGACTTTCTGCCGGGTGGCGCGCTGGCGGTACCGAGAGGGGACGAAGTGATTGCGGTCGCCGCGCGCCTGGTGCGCAGCGGCGAATACCGCGCCATCATCGCGACCCAGGATCTGCACCCGCCGCATCACGGCAGCTTCGCCTCGCAGCATCCAGGCAAAACACCGTACTCGCAGGGCACGCTGGCGGGCTTGCCGCAGACGCTTTGGCCTGATCACTGCGTCATGGGTACACGGGGCGCCGAGCTCGTGGACGACTTTGATCGGTCGCTGATCGCCGCTGTCGTACCCAAAGGGGAAGATCCCCAAATCGACAGCTACAGCGGCTTCTTCGACAACGCGCGCCGCAAGAAGACGGGGCTCGAGGACACCCTGCGCGAGCTTGGCGTCACGATGCTCGATGTCGTCGGGCTGGCCACTGATTATTGTGTCAAGGCAACGGTGCTGGACGCGCTGGAGCTCGGGTTTCAGGTGCGCGTCCATGTCGAGGGCGTGCGCGCTGTCGAGCTGTTTGAAGGAGACGGCGTGCGCGCGCTGGAGGCAATGCGCCAGGCAGGGGCGAAGTTGATTTGAGAACTGCGGCGCCAACGCGGAGCGTGGTGGAGAATTGGTGGCCAGGGGCAGAATCGAACTGCCGACACGCGGATTTTCAGTCCGCTGCTC
>CAZVMA010000162.1:0-5466 GCA_964628545.1 uncultured Pseudomonadales bacterium
ACTGCATGGCTGGCCTACGAGGCCGGCGCGTACGCCGGCGCCCCCATGGGCCCAGGCGCGATGACCGTCTTTGCCCCCTACATCCTGCCGAACTTTTCGGTCGAGGCGCTGGATGTACTGCTGAACAAGCCGAAGGTTGCGGCTTACCGCGCGCCGGGCGCGCCGCAGTCCATGTACGCCATGGAGTGCGCCATGGACGAACTGGCGCAGCGCCTCGGCATCGACCCGATCGAGCTTCGGCTCCGCAATGCGGCGGAAGAGGGCACCCAGGCGCCCTACGGACCCAAGTACCCCGCCATTGGTCTGAAGGCCTGTCTGGAGGCCGCAAAGGCCCACCCGAACTACACCCGGCCGATTCCGGAAGGCGCCGGTCGCGGCATGGCGGTGGGTTTCTGGTTCAACGTCGGCATGCAGTCCAGTGCCGAGGTGCACATCAACGAGAACGGCACCGTCACGATTGTCGAAGGCAGCCCCGACATCGGCGGCTCGCGCGCCTCCATGGCGCTGATGGCGTCGGAGACGCTGGGCATTCCGTATGAACGCATCAAGGTGATCATCGGCGATACCGAAAGCGCCGGGTTCTCGAACGTCACCGGCGGCAGCCGCACGACGTTCGCCACCGGCATGGCCGTGGTGCGCGCATGTGAAGACATCATCACCCAGTGCAAATCGCGTGCGGCGGCCACTTGGGGTATCGACGCCGATCAGGTGGAGTGGCGTGACGGGTCGGCGATACCGTCGCCGGGCGTGAACGCGGCCCTGAAGCCGCTGGCGTTGGCGGATATCGCTGCTGCCGCGCCAAAGACCGGCGGTCCGCTGCTCGGTCGCGCGTCGCTGAACGCGCAGGGTGCCGGCGCCGGGTTCTCGGTGAATCTGGCGGATGTCCGGGTTGACCGCGAAACGGGCAAGATCGACGTCCTCAGCTTCACGGCGATCCAGGATGCGGGTCGCGCCATTCACCCGGCATATGTCGAAGGGCAGATGCAGGGCGGGGCCGTGCAGGGCATTGGCTGGGCGCTGAACGAGGAGTACATCTACGACGAGCGCGGCGTCATGCAGAACGCCGGCTTCCTTGATTACCGCATGCCGGTCGCGTCCGACCTGCCGATGATCGATACCCAGATCATCGAGGTGCCCAACCCGACGCACCCGTTCGGCGTGCGCGGTGTGGGCGAAACGCCCATCGTGGCTCCGCTGGCCACCACGGCGAATGCGGTGTCCCGCGCGGCCGGTGTGCGCATGCGCGATCTGCCGCTGTCGCCGCCGCGGGTGCTGGCCGCCCTGGAAGCCGCGGGCGGCTGACCGGGACCGGGCTCACCGGGGTTCTGGACGGTGGCGCGCGTCGTTTTTCCGGATCACCTGCTGCCCTATTTCGGAGGGCAGCGGGTGGTGGAATCTGCCGCGGAAAACGTGCGCGACCTGGTGCTTGAACTGGAGGTCCGCTGGCCGGGGTGCCGTGAGGTGCTGGGCCGCTGCGCGGTCGCCATAGACGGCGACATCTACCAGGACGCCTTCCTGGAGCCGATCAGCCGCGACAGTGAGGTGTTCTTCCTGCAGCGCATCGAGGGCGGGTGATCAGCCGGGTTAAGCCACCCGGCGCTCAGGGCGCAGCGATCCCCGTCAGCGCGGCCAGGTCACGGATCGCCTGATCCTCAGCCTCAACCTTGATGGTCCGCATGCCGAGCGCGCGGGCAGGCTTCAGATTGATGCCGAGGTCATCCAGAAACACGGCCCGCTCGGGATGTACGCCCAACCGTTCGCACGCGATCTCGTAGATGCGCGGGTTCGGTTTGCGAACGCCTTCGACGCTGGATTCCACGACGAGGTCGAACAGGGCCATCACGTCTGCCACGCGGTTAGCGCGGTCGCGACTGCTGGCCATGCCGGGTCCGTGTCCTGAGCGCACGTTGTTGGTGATACAGCCCACGCGAAAGCGGGCCTTGCAGAGGCGCAGCATTGCCACCATCCGGGGGCGCACGTCGCCGGACAGCAGCGCGATCACCTCGCGCCCCGGAATGCGGTGCCCGAGCGCGGTGGATTCGATCTCGAACAGGCGATCAAACGTATCGATGTCGACGCTGCTCGATTCGAACTGTGCCCACGCGTTGGTTTCCGGGTTGGTTGCGTTGACGCTGCGGATGAAATCGCGCGGGATGCCGCGCTCGGCCTCGTAGCGGTTGAAGGCCTCGAACGGGCTGGTGGTCAGGACGCCGCCAAAATCCCACAGGATGGCTTCGATCGTCATTGGGCGCTCCCCTGGTGTGGTTCAGGCTGCATCGCGCGCTGCGCGTGTGCCCGACTCAGAAACTGAAGTAGCCGCCATCGATGAGGAAGGTCTCGGCGGTGTGGTAGGCGCTGGCGTCGCTCATGATGTAAACAGCGATCGCCGCGAAATCCTCGGGTTGTCCCCAGCGGCGCATGGGGATGCGCTTCATCACGTTATCGACGAATTTCGGGTTGCTGAAGGCGCCTTCGGTCATTGCGGTTTCGATCCATCCGGGCAGGATGGTGTGGGCGGTGACGCCGTAGCGCGCGTATTCGACGGCAAGCGCTTTGATCATCGATACAAGGCCGCCTTTGGTGGCGGCGTAGTGCTCGCCGCGCGCCTGCCCGGAAATGGCGGCAAGGCTCGCCGTGCCGATCAGCCGGCCGCCCGGGTCGCCGCGCTCGGCCCGGGCTCGCATGTGTCGGGCAGCGTGCTTGAATGTATGGAACACGCCATCAAGGTTTACCGCGAGCACGCGTCGCCATTCCTCGGCCGTCATTGCGTCAAAAGCCGTGTTGCGGCCGCCGATACCGGCGTTGGCGAAGCAGCCATCGATGCGGCCGTGCGCCGCCAGCGTCGCCTCGAAACAGCGTTCGACATCGGCTTCATCGGCGACGTCGCACAGCTGCGTGGTGATGGTAGGCCCGATCGCGCGCAGTGACGCCAACGCTGCGGCGTTTTTGGCGGCGCTGGTGCCCCAGATGCTGACTTCCGCCCCCGCCTCGGCAAGCCCGCGCGCCATTCCAAGGCCGATACCGCCGTTGCCGCCGGTGATGACTGCGACTTTGCCTGCTAGGTTGAAGGGCGCGAACGGCATGATGATGTCCTGCGGGTGACGGCCGCGATGGTACTGAAACCCCGGTATCGACTCCACACCTGCGCGGGTCTCTGGTAGCGTGCCGGTCTCGCGGTTGCAACAGGGGGAAGACATGGATCTCGAGGGAAGCGTCGCTATTGTCACGGGGTCATCGTCCGGAGTGGGCGCCGCCACTGCCCGGCAACTGGCGGAGCGGGGCTGCCACGTGGTCATCAACTACGTCAGCAATGCCGCCGGTGCAGAAGAGACGCGCGCGGCGTGCGCTGTATTCGGAGTCGATACCGAGGTGGTGCAGGCGGATGTCGCCAGTGATGCCGACTGTCGCAGGCTGGCCGCGGTCGCGGAATCGCGCTGGGGCCGAATCGACTGTCTGGTGAACAACGCGGGAACCACCAAGTTCAACGACCACCGTAATCTCGAGGGGCTCTCAGCCGAAGATTTTCAGCGCATCTACTCGGTGAACACCGTTGGGCCCTACCAGATGGTGCGCGCGGTCGAGCCGGCGATGCGGCGCGGTGGCCGGGGCAGCATCGTCAACGTCGCCTCGATTGCGGGCGTGATGGGCGTCGGCAGTTCGATCGCGTATGCAGCCTCCAAGGGGGCGCTCGTCACCATGGGCTTGTCGCTCGCGCGCGTGCTTGGGCCTGAGATTCGTCTCAACACGGTCTGCCCCGGTTTCATTCAGGGCGATTGGCTGGAACAGGGTATGGGTGCGGACGCCTACGCGCGCACCAAGGCCGCGCTGGAGCAGAGCACGCCGCTACGGCTGACGTGTACGCCGGACAGCGTGGCCGAAGTGATTCTGTTCTTCCTGTCGAGCGCCTCGGCGGTGACCGGCGAGACCCTGATCCTGGATGGCGGCCATCACCTCGCCCAGCAGCCCTTTGCGCGGCGCTGACGTCAGCTGGTAGCGACCTTGGGCGCGTGGCGAATGTCGTCGCCGCGCACCTGGTAGATCAGGTATTCGCACAGGTTCTTCGCGTGGTCGCCAATGCGCTCCAGCGCGCGCGCGGCCCAGATTAGGTTCATGCCGCGCTCTACGGCCTCTGGGTCGGCGCGCATTTCGGCGGTGCGGGTCGCAACAATCTGCTGGTACAGGTCATTGATGGCGCGATCTGAGGGGCCGATATCAAGTGCTGCGTCGGCGTCGCGGCGCGCAAAGGCGTCCAGACTTCGGGCCAGAATGGTTTGCGCCAGATCGGCCAGCGCGCGGAAGTCGGCGTACTGGTCGCGTGGATACGGTGACGTCGACAGGGCGCGAGCCATCTTGGCGATCTTGCCGGCCTCGTCGCCCACCCGCTCGAGGTCGGTGCAGGCTTTCATGATGCTGATGATCATGCGCAGATCCGACGCTGCAGGCTGGCGTTTGGCAATCGTGTGGACACAGATATCGTCGAGCGATACCTCAAGCCGGTCGATCGCCGTATCGCGTTCGCGCACGCGCTGCGCCAGCTCGCCGTCGTGGTTTACCAGCGCGCTGACCGCATCGCGGACCACCGCTTCGACCAGGCCGGCCATTTCCATGAAATCGTCGCGGATTCGCGCGAGTTCGAGGTCAAACTGCTCAGAGATGTGCTGGCCCATCATCGCTTCCCGGTGCGTGCGTTCTGGTGCGGTTCATTCGGTGCTGGCGCGTGCGCCGCGCACGCCCCAAAGATGACGCGAGCCGGCAAGGATTTCAATGCGCGACGTCGCGTTCCATGCGTTCAGCCGCAACAGAAATGCTGCTGTCCGCTGCCAGAGCTTCCGGAAACGTGCACGCGAACGTGCTGCCGCGACCGGGCTGGCTGGTCACGTCCAGAAGGCTGCGGTGGCGCTTCAGCACGTGCTTGACGATGGCGAGGCCAAGACCAGTGCCTCCCTTGACCCGCGAACGCGCCAGATCGACACGGAAAAAGCGCTCGGTGATGCGCTGGATGTGTTCGGGCGCGATGCCAATGCCCTCATCGGTGACGGCGAGACGCGCGCCGCCTGCCGGTGCACGCTGCCAGGACACGGTTATCAGGCCGCCGTCCGGGCTGTAGCGGACGGCATTGACGATCATGTTGAGGGCTGCGCTGTAGAGTTCGGATTCCACGCCGCGCAGCGAGAGCGTGCGGTCGAGGTCGAGACTGAATCGGTGTCGGTCGTCAGTCAACGCACGCGCCTCTGCGACGCAGGCGTCGATCAGGGTAGCCACGTCGATGCGGGCCAGATCGCTATCGGACGGCGGTGGGTTGGCCTCCAGGCGCGACAGCAGCAGCAGGTCGTCCACCAGGGCGCGCATGCGCCGCGTGGGGGCCTCAAGGCGGCCGATGAGATTGCGCAGCGTGTCGGCGTCCACGTCGTCCTCAGACAACGCTTCGAGGTAGCCGGTGACCACGGTCAGCGGTGTACGCAGCTC
>CAZVMA010000162.1:5476-6280 GCA_964628545.1 uncultured Pseudomonadales bacterium
AGAATCAACGCGTGCCCGCCCTCCAGCGGAATCCGCCGCGCCTCCAGCCGCAACTGGTCATCAAACGGCGACGCGAATTCGGCCAGCCCGGCCTCACTGCGGCCGCGGATAAGCCCGACAAAGTCCGGTTGCCGAACCAGATTTGCCAGGCTCGCGCCCCGATCACCGCGGCGCAGTCCGAGCAGAGTCTCGGCCGCGGCGTTGCTCTGTTCGATCAGTCCGGCGCGATCGACCATGATCGCCGCGTCTGGCAGCGCGGCCGTCATGTCCTTGAGCGCGCGCGACAGTTCCAGTGTTCGGCGGGTGCGTCGACGCGCGCGGCGCATCTGACGCTGCAGGCGATGCCCGATGTCCCCCCAGCTGGCCAAGCGAAAGCCTGGACGGGACAGGGGTCGGTGTGCCCAGCGGCGCAGGGCGTTGAACTCGCGCTGCTGCAGCGCGATCCAAACAATGCTGCCGACCAGCAGGGCCAGAGTGGTCTCGCCGGTCGCGGCCCCGATCAACAGTGCGCCGGCCGGCAGGCCGACGATCCAGAGCCAATCGGCACCGGGTCCGCTCATTCTGGCTGCAGATACCGGTAGCCTACGCCGCGCACGGTCTGCACGACATGCTGCAGTCCGAACGGCTGCAGGACCTTTCGCAAGCGCAGGATGTGCACGTCCACGGTACGTTCCTCGACGTACACGCTGCGGCCCCAGACCCGGTCGAGCAGCGTCGAGCGGTCGAAGGCACGGCCTGGGTTGGTCATGAAGTGTTCCAGCAGGCGGAATTCGGTGGGCCCGAGCGGCACGGTGGCGCCGTTGA
>CAZVMA010000163.1:0-3839 GCA_964628545.1 uncultured Pseudomonadales bacterium
GATCGTGATGGGGCAGCACCACGCTGGACTCAAGCTCGAGCGCGCCCAGCTCGGCTTCCGGATCAGTTCCGGGCGCGGGCCTGAACGGGCTGGTGTCGAGCGCAGGACGCAGCGACGGCCCGCTGACCAGGGCGCCCGCGCTCTGCGCGACCACTGGCAGTCCCGACTGATAAGCCCTGCGGATCGGCGCGAGCAGCGCAGCCGCTTGCAATGCCGAGAGCAGCCGGAACGGGTCGCCCCCGGCCAGCACCAGCGCGGCGACCTTGGGCAGCGCCGACCCGGTCGGCCCGAAGTACCCTTGCCGCACCAGTTCCGCGGCCGTCACCACCCGGACGTCACGCGTCATCACACCGAGCGCCGCGACGAGCGGAGCCAGAATGGCATCCCGGTCGGCCAATGCAGCGCTGGCGTCAGCAACGATCAGCACCGGCCCAGTTCGGGGCGCTCGCGATTCCAGCTGCCCCGACTGCGGCCACACCCTGTCCAGCCACACCTTCTCCAGCCAGGACTGGAACCCGGGCAGGGCCTGGGCGCACAGGTAGCTGCGGCCGACGACGCCCGACGACACCAAGGGCCCGTTCATGCGCGCGGGTCCGCCACCTCGTTGCCAAGGCGTGGCCTGCTCGAGAACTCACATGATCCTGCTTGTAATCGCACCGCGACCGGCGTAGAACACGCCCCCAATTCAGCTGTCAGGAATGGCACCGTCGTTCCGCACACGTGCGGACGAGCCTTCCACCGATGGTCTCTTCCAAAAAAGAATTGCGCGCGGAGGGCGTCGCGCCCGCCAGCGCCGAAACCCGTCCCGTCGCCGATCGCCGTCTGCGCGCAGACAACCTTGCCTTTGCGGGCACCGCCGGGGTCAGCGAGCACGCGCGGAAAGCGCGCTTCATGCCCGCCTTCAAGGATCTCGCCACCGGCCGCGTCGAAATTGCGCGATTCACGCCCGGACACCCGGCGCCCATGCATGTGCTGAGTTGCCTCCCGGATGAATGGGCCGCGGAGCGCGATGCCGATGGCGCGATTACGGTGCTGAAACCAAGCGTCGTCGCGGGCTTCGTGCGCGATGACGTGTTCTATACGCGCGAAGAAGCTGCCGCTGCGGCCGACTGATCAGCGCCGCCAACGCCGCCAGCGTTCTGCACCGCGTCCCGAACCGATTGCTCCAGCGCTTGCGAGCCGAAACCCGCACTATCTTCCCGCCGCCCTAGCGCATACTCAGGACCGACGATCTCCGGGCCTTCGCCCGGCGGCAGCGGCGGCGTGTAATAGCCCAGCGCATAGCTGCCATAGGTATAGCCAATCAGATCTTGCAGGGCCGGCGGCAGAGTGCGCGCAATCTCGGGCGGGCATGAGAGATACTGGTTCTCCTCCTGCCGCAGCCAGCCCAGCGCATAGGTGATGTTGATGCCCATGCGCACGCCGTCCGACCGGTTTGCGCCGCCGCTGTGAAATACGGACCCCGTGTACAACAGCACCGAGCCCCGCCGCATCACCGCCTGCGCGATCTCGCCCCGTTCGGGAACGCGATCATCCGGCCACGTCGTACTGCCCGGCACCACCCGCGTTGCGCCGTTTTCCGCCGTGAAATCGGTAAGCGCCCAGATGGTGTTGAACTGCGGCTCGATGCCCTTCAGATAGGTACCCCATGCCCAGCGATCGCGATGAATCGGCTGGGCGGGCTGACCGGGCTCGAGCCGGATGACCTGCGTCAGATGCAGCTGGATGCGATTGCAGTACGGCTCGAGGAAGCGATTGGCCGCCGCCAGCACCAGCGGGTGCGCGACCAGCGCACGACTGGCAGGCGACCGGGCCACCAGCGCGCCGGTGCGCGTGGTCATGAAGCCCGTGAACGCGTCCCGACCGCGCGCGGTGGCGTCGATGTAGGGGCCGAGCTCGGCATGCAACGCAGCAAGGGTCTCTGCATCCAGGACGTCGGCCAGAATCAGCGCGCCGTCGCGCGCGATGATTTCGAGAATCTGCTCGACGGGGGCGTCGGCCGGCAGGGTCACCAATTGGGGTTGCATTGCTTCGGTTTCCGTCACGTTGTGTTCATTCGTATGGGGTTCAGGCGTGGTGTCCTGTACCAGAGCGCGCGCGCCGGAGTTCCATCACGCCAGGCCAACGCTCACCCCGCGCGCAGCGCATAGAGCACACGGCCGCGGGCACACAGCTCGCCGCTGTCGTTCGTGATGCTCACCTCTACGGTACAGAGCTGCCGACCCCGCTTGATCACCACGGCTTCTGCCTCGATCCACGCCCCCTGGGCCTGGCGCAGGTAGGTGACCTGCAGATCGGCAGTACCTGCGGGTACGCTGTTTGCCGGCAGCCCGGTAAAAACCGCCGGAATCGCCGCCATGTCCACCATGGTTGCGATCACGCCGCCGTTGACGCTGCCGCCGACGCCGGTTGGCGTGTCGGCCGTGCGCGTCAGCCGCAGCGTGGCGCGACCGTCACTGCGGGCGACCAGCTTCAGGCCCAGATAACGATGAAACGGGATGTCGTCGAAGCGCGCCAGCACACCTTCCGGTTGGTCCTGACGCGCATCCGTCATCGCTCAGAGCCCCAGTACGGCCTTGGCGATGATGTTCCGCTGCACCTGGTGTGAGCCGCCGTAGATGGAGGCGGCTCGGCCGCTCAGGTAGTCGGCCGCTGTGAGCTCGGCCTCGGCCGGACCGACCCGCGACTCGTTGTGGCCGTTCAGCGAAATACGCGTGTGATTGGGGATCGCGTAGTGTCCGATCACCTCGAGCCGAAGCGTCTCCAGCGTCTGCGCCACGTCGACCGAGGCGATCTTGAACTGCGACGAGTTGCCGGCACCGGGGTGCTGGCCGGACATCAGGCGCGCAAAGGTCGACAGCTCGATGAACTCGAGCGCGCGGTGCCGGACCTCCAGCTCGCGCAGTCGGGACGCGAACGCAGGATCCTCGATCATCGGCGCCGCGCCGTCGTGAGCCGTGGTGGCGATACGCTTCAGCTCGGCCAGCGCGATCTTCAACCCCGCGGCCACGCCGCCGCTGCCGCGCTCGTACTCGAGCAGGTGCTTGGCCACCGACCAGCCCTGATTCTCCGGGCCCACCCGATTGGCCACGGGCACCCGCACGTTGTCGAAGAACACCTGGTTCACCTCGTGGTCGCCCGCGAGCGTGATGATTGGTTCAACGCGAATGCCGGGCAGATCCATCTCCATCAGCAGAAACGAGATGCCCTGCTGCTGGCGGCCTTCCGTGCTGGTGCGCACCAGGCAGAAGATGTGGTCGGCGTACTGGGCATGCGTCGTCCAGATCTTGGTGCCGTTGATCACGTACTCATCGCCGTCGCGCACCGCGCGCGTCTGCAGGCTGGCCAGATCCGACCCCGAGCCGGGCTCGGAATAACCCTGGCACCAGTAATGCTCGCCAGTGAGCATCTTCGGAAGGTACTCGGCCTTCTGGGCTTCGCTGCCGTAGGCGAACAGCGCCGGCGCGAGCAGATTGGTGCCCTGATTCAGCACGCTTGGTGCACCCGCACGGGCGCATTCCTCGCGATAGATGAACAGCTGCGCGGGCGACCAGCCCGGGCCGCCGTATTCCACCGGCCAGGCCACCGCGCCCCAGCCGCGGCGGTTCAGCTTTTCCTGCCAGGCCTGGGCAATGCTGCGATCGACGAACATGCCTGACGCGCGGCGCGCGGCCGCGACCAGGTCGGCATCGAGTTCAGCCTCGAGGAATGCCCGCACCTCGGCGCGGAACTGCTCGTCTTCGGCACTGAAACTGAGGTTGAGCGGCATCTCGATCTCCAGACAAACTGCGGTAACGAGGCGATCTTAGGTAGCTGCAGGAATCGGATCAAACGCAATG
>CAZVMA010000163.1:3849-6216 GCA_964628545.1 uncultured Pseudomonadales bacterium
CAGGTTCGGCAAATTGCGCAGCACAAAGCTTGGCTCTGCCTCCGGCGGCGGGTGGCCGGGCGCCAGCCGGATGTTGCGCATGCGCGCCAGCAGCGCCGGGAAGCCGAGATTCAGCTCCTGCCGGGCCAGTGGCGCGCCGATGCAGTGGTGCACACCCGAGCCGAACGCCAACTGCATGCCCGCTTTCTCGCGATCGAGGTCGACGCGATCCGGGTCGGCAAACTGGCGCTCGTCGCGGTTCGCCGCGCCGTAGCGCAGCATGATCATGCTGCCGGCCGGCAGCGCGCAGCCGCCAAGCTCGGTGTCCTGGGTCACCAGCCGCGGCAGTCCCTGCACGGGCGACTCGACGCGCAGCACTTCCTCGACAAAGGTGCGCACGCGCGATGGATCCGCGCGCAGGCGGTCCTGCAGCGACGGGTCCTGACACAGCGCCAGCATGCCCCAGCCAAAGGTGCTGGTCGTCGTTTCGTGGCCCGCCACCAGGAACTGGTTCAGGATGCTCAAACATTCGCCATGCGTGAGGTGACGGTCGAGATCGGCCAGCTTGCTGTTCGCGAGAATCGAGATCATGTCTTCCCGCGGCGCTTCGCGGCGGGCCTCGATCAGGCGGATCAACAGGCGCTGCAGGTCGAGCGCGAGCTGAGCGCGGCGCACCATCTCGTCCGGCGCAATGGGCGAAAGGCGCAGCGCGCCCGCGGCGGCCGTGGCCGCATCGTCGAAGAACGGGCGGTCTTCGTCCGGAATACCGAGCCGCGTGGCGATGATGGTCAGCGGCACCGGGAAGCCGAATGCCGCCATGAAGTCGAGCTCGGTGCGGTTCCCGAAGTCGGCGATGGTGCTATCGATGACCCGGGCCACTTCGGGCTCGGAGCGCTTCATCTGCGCGGCCGTAAACAGCGCGCTCACGAGTGAGCGATAGCGGCTGTGCTCCGGCTCATCGAGCGTGAGCATGGTCGGCGGAATCGGCGTCATCGCCGCATAGATGGCTCGCAGCTGCGCCTGCACATCGGGTGTCGCCGCGTTGAACATGATCTCCTGCGATTTGCCGAGGAAGCCGTCAAACCGGCTGGAGAAGGTCTTGGTGTCGCGGATCGCCTCGCGCACCAGGTCATAACGGGACACCACGTAAACCCCGAGGGCGGGCTCGAAGTGCACAGGATCATGGTCTCGCAGCCACCGATAGGCCGCGTACGGCGCAATCAGGGTCGCGGTATCAAATAGACTGGGCGCGGCGTCCTGCGACATGATGGGTTTCCGACATCCGACAAAGGACAGGAATCTGACGGAGGCGCGCACGTCCGTCAACGCCGATCGCCATGCCGTCCCCTGCACTGACCGGTCTGCTGCTTTCTCTTCTCGCGGTGCTGCTGGTGGCCGCACTGAACCTATGGCTCGGCCGGGACGGCCGGCTGCGGCGCGCGCACGGGGCTCCGGAGGCGCGGATCGCGACCGACTGCATCGACTTTGAACCGGTCGATGGCGAGCGCACGCCGGACGGCACCGGCTGTCTGTTGTACGGGCGGACGGGCGATGTTGCTGTCGCGGTCATGCGCGGAGATGGCTGGGTGACGCGCCGCTACCGCGCGCTGGGCGCGGCGCAGGTGCATCTGCATGGCGCCGTGCTGGTCGTCGACACCGGCGACTTCACGCTGCCTCGCATCACGCTGACTTGCAAAACCCCGACGCGCGCTGCGCTATGGGCTACGCGACTGACCAGCCAGGACGAGCACGGGCGTCGAACCGAGGTGGCCATGAATCTACCGAACCCGGTCGAAGCGAGATGACTCTGGATTTACCGAACCCCGTCGCGCTCGCCACCCCGGTATTCGTGGTGATGATCGTCGCCGAGCTGCTGGCGGCCCGCTTCGCCCTCGGCCGCATTCGCTTCGAGGCCCGCGACTCGCTGACGAGCATGCTGATGGGGCTCGGCAGCGGGCTGCCCGGCGCGCTCACCGGTTCGGTCGTCGTCGCCCTCGGGGCGGTCATCCACGAACACCGGCTGTTCGACCTGCCGATGACGCTGCCCGTGTTTCTGCTGGCCTTCGTGCTGGACGATCTCGCCTACTACGCCTTTCATCGCAGCGCCCATCGCGTCCGCTGGTTCTGGGCGAGCCACGTCATCCACCACTCGTCGCAGCACTACAACCTGACCACGGCGCTGCGGCAGACGTGGACCGGCTTCTTCTCGGCCAGCTTCATCTTTCGCTGGCCGCTGCTGCTGATCGGCTTTCCGTGGGAGATGGTGGTCTTCGTCGGCGGTCTGAATCTGGTCTATCAGTTCTGGATTCACACCGAAGCCATCGATCGCCTGCCGCGCTGGGCAGAGGCCGTGCTAAACACACCCTCGCACCATCGCGTACACCACGC
>CAZVMA010000164.1:0-6184 GCA_964628545.1 uncultured Pseudomonadales bacterium
GCCCGCAATTCCGGGTCGCCGGCGACGCTGCGCGCCCGCACCAGCGCCTGGTGTTCCCAGGTCCAGGCGTCACCGGTCTGATAGGCGCGGAAGGCATCGAGCGCGGATACCATGGTGCCGGCATTGCCCGAGGGGCGCAGACGCATGTCCACCTCGTACAGGGTGCCGGAGTACGTCGGCACCGACAGCACGTGCAGCAGCCGACGCACCAGCCGATGCAGGAACGGCCCCGGCGTGCCCGGAAGATCGTGCAGGAACACGAGATCGAGGTCTGAACCCGGGCCGAGCTCGATGCCGCCAAGCTTGCCGTAGCCGACGATGATGAACGGCTGCGGCCACGGCAGCTGCTGCATCCGAGCCGCATTTTCCTGCCAGGCCATGACCAGGGCGATCTCCAGCACAGCTTCGGCCAAGAACGTGAGGTAGTCGCTGGCGTGCATGAGCGGCAACGTGCCGCGCACCTCGCCGAGCGCCACGTTGAACACGTGCTGCTCGCGGAATTCGCGCAGCGTCTCCAGCGCCCGCTCCTCGCCGTCTGGCGCTGCCGCCGCTGTTCGCGCCTGAAGATCAGCCACCAGCAGCGCGCGGGTCGGCACCGTCTGCCGCGCCTGCTCGTCGAGCGGCGGCCACTCGAGCAAGGCATCGAAAAAGGCCGGACGCCGCGCCAGCGCCTCGGCTAACCAACGACTGCGACCGGCGAGATCGAGAAAGCGTTCGAGCGCAGCGGGGTTTTCGGCCAGCAGTGCCAGATAGGCCGAGCGCCGCAGAATGGCCTTCAGCACCGGCGCCACGCGCGCCAGCGTCAGGTCGGGGTCAACACACGATCGCAGGCGGTCGAGCAGCATCGGCATCAGGCGATCCAGTCGCTGCCGACCCTCGGCCCCCACCGAGGCGCGATCGCGCACCGTCGCCAGATCCACCAGCAGCGCCCCCGCGGCCGCCGGTTCGCGAAAGCCGCCGCTGGCCAATGCGCCGCCCCGGAACGGATCGAGCCACAGCGCCAGTCCGGCGCTGTCGCCTGGACCCGACGCTCCGACCAGATCAGCAAAGACACGCGCGATGTGCAGACGGTGCGCGTCGAGCGCAAGCTCGAACGCTGTCGGATCGGGGTAGCCCATGGCCACGGCCAGGCGCAGGCGCGACCGCTCGAGCGCCGGCAAAGTCTGTGTCTGTCGGTCGTGTTCCGCCTGCAGACAGTGTTCGACATCGCGCAGGAACCGGTACCCGGCCGCCAGACGGGCCACGACCTCGGGTTGCAGGTGCCCGCGCGCCGCCAACGCCGGCAACACCCGCAGCAGCGCGCGTTCCTGCAGCTCGGGCTGACGCCCTCCCCAGACCAGCTGCTGCATCTGCGCCGCGAATTCAACATCGCGAATGCCGCCAGGGCCGAGCTTGATATTGGCCCGGTCGTGTCGCTCGGCCTCGATGCGAGCCTTCATGTCCCGCAACGCGTCGATCGCGCCGAAGTCGAGATAGCGGCGATACACGAACGGCCGCAGCGCCCGCAGCAGCCGCTCGCCCGCGGCCACGTCGCCGGCGCAGGCGCGCGCCTTGATGAAGGCGTAGCGCTCCCAGTCGCGCCCCTGGGCCAGGAAATAGTCCTCCATCGCGTCGAAACTCATGGCGAGCGGGCCGCTGCTGCCGAAGGGTCGAAGGCGCATGTCGACCCGAAACGCAAAGCCATCCGCCGTCACCGTGTCGAGCGCCTGGATCAGCAGCTGCCCGCAGCGCACGAAGAACTGCTGATTGGTGCGGCCACGGTCGGTGCTGCCGGTTTCCGGGAAAGCAAAGACCAGATCGACGTCGGAAGACAGGTTGAGCTCGCGCGCGCCCAGCTTGCCGAGCGCCAGCACCACCAGACGCTGCGGCTGACCGCGCGCGTCCAACGGCTCGCCTTCGCGCGCCGCCGCCAATCCGTGCACCGCGCGCAGAGCGCCATCGATCAGCGTATCCGCCAGCGCCGACAGGTTGCCGGTGGTTTCCTCGAGCGGCGCCCGATGCGCCAGGTGCCGCCAGACGATGCACAGCTGCAGTCGGTTGCGCAGCCGGCGCAGCGCCGTCTGCAGAGCGGGCAGGGTGTCCTGATGGCGCAGCGCCGCCTCGGTTTCAGCGCCAATAGCGGCGGCCGACAGCGGCTCATCCAGCAGGCCCGCCGCATGCCGTGCCTGGCACCACGCGGGCTGGGCGAGCGCCACCTCGCAGGCGAACTCGCTCAGCGCGAACACGCGGCGCGCCACCGGGTCGAGCGGGCAGCCCCACGCCGCCTCGATGCGCGTCCAGTGCGGCGCGGCGGCGGCGGCCAGTTCATCCGGCAAATCCTGTGGGGCCTGCGCGCTGCCGCTGTTCATGGGCCGAAATCTATCACAGGGCCGGTTGCGCGGGTCGGCTGCGGCAGACACACTCGCCCCCGACAAAGGGGGGCACGCATGCACACGTTTCGCAATCCGGCACAGCGTCGGTCGCAACGACCGTTTCGCTGGCGCCCCGAGCGCGCCGCCCTGGCGCTGCTGGCGCTGCTGGCGCTCGGCGCCTGCGATAGCACCGAACAGCAGGTCATCCGCTCGGTTGCCGACGCCACTGAGGCGCGCATCGGAGTCGTGACGGGCACAACACCCGCGGATATTGCCTACGCCCGGTTTCCGGACGCGGAGATCCAGGAGTTCGGCGATACCACCGATGTGCTGGGCGCCCTCCAGGCGGGCCACATCGACGTCCAGATCACCGCCATCAACACGGCTATCCTCGCGGCCCGCAACAATCCGGATCTGGTGGTGATCGAGGAGTCGCTCAGCAACGAAATCACCGCGATCGCCATCCGCAAGGGCAACGACGCGCTGCGCGAGCAGGTAAACGGAGTGATCGCCGGGCTGAAAGCGGACGGCACCCTGGCGGACATGTCGCGGCGCTGGCTGAAGCGTGAGCCAGGGCCCTACGAGCAGATCGAGATTGCGCTGCCCACCACCGGCGAAACCCTGCGCATCGGCGTGAACGCCACGCGCGAGCCGTTCTCGTTCGTGGATGAGGCCGGCCGGATCAGCGGTCACGACGGCGATCTGGCGCGGCTGATCGGCGCCCGCCTGAACCGCCCGATCGAGTTCATCGACGTGCGCTTCGACGCGCTGATACCGGGACTGCAATCCGGCAAGATGGATCTTATCGTCACCGGCATGAGCGCAACCGACGAGCGACGCAAGTTCGTCGACTTCAGCGAGCCCTATTACGACAACAAGATCGTCATGCTGGTGCGCAAGCCGATCAGCGCTGCAGCGCCTGATGTCGCAGGCGGCGCCGCGATCGAGCTGCGAACCCTGGAGGACGTGGCGCGGCGACCGCTCGGCGTGCTGCAGGGCTCGGCGCACGATACCTGGGCTCAGCAGCACCTGCCCGATACCCAGCTACTGCAGTTCCTCAGCATGGCCGATCTGCTGGTCGCGGTAGAAGCCCGCAAAGTGGACGCTGGCATCATCGACGCCGACACCATGCGCGAGGTGGCGCGGACCCGGGACGATCTGGTGACACTCGGCGAGTCGCTGTATGCCTCGGATGTCGGGGCCGGCTTTCGCAAGGACAGCACCGCGCTGCGCGCAGAGTTCGACGCCTTTCTGAACCACCTCGAAAGCACCGGCGTGCTGGCGGACATGAAGCGGCGCTGGTACGACACCGCCGACTACCGGATGCCTGACCTCGGTGCCGAGGCCGCGGGCGAGCCTACCGTGTCCGCGACCGAAACGAGCGCCGCGGCGGAAACGGGGGCGACCACGGAGCCGGGGGCAGATTCCGTCGAAACGCCTACCTTGGTCGTGGGCAACGCCATCGTGGGCCTGCCCTCGGTCGCGATTCAGGACAACGAGCTGGTGGGCTATGAAGTTGAGCTTGCGCAGCGCTTCGCCGCCCACACCGGCCGCCGCGTCGAGTGGTCGACGGTCGACTGGGGCGCGCTGATTCCATCGCTGGTCAGCGGCAAGATCGACCTGGTCGTGGCCGGCATGTACATCACGCCAGAACGCCAGGAACGAATCGATTTCTCGCGACCCTACCACCGCTCGGACAACTACATCTTCGTGCACAAGAGCAGTCTGGCGGGTGCAGCTGGGGCGCCCGCACCTCAGGAACCCTCGTTCTGGCAAGGTGTCGCCGAAAGCTTCCACAGCAATATCATCCGCGAGGATCGCTACCTGTTGCTGTGGGACGGCCTGAAAACCACGGTGCTGCTGTCGATCCTGTCGTCGCTGTTCGGTACTGCGCTCGGCGCGCTCGTGTGCTTCATGCGCATGTCCGAAAACACGCTGCTGCGGCAGTCGGCGAGCCTTTACAT
This sequence comes from uncultured Pseudomonadales bacterium, assembly GCA_964628545.1. Lineage (GTDB taxonomy): Bacteria > Pseudomonadota > Gammaproteobacteria > Pseudomonadales > Azotimanducaceae > UBA7803. Next base: position 4,316 of record CAZVMA010000164.1, read on the forward strand.
CACCATCCTGCGCGGCACGCCGGTGCTCGTGCTGCTGATGCTGATTTTCTACGTGGCGTTCGCGTCCGTCGCGATCGACCCCGTGCTGGTGGCCGTGTTCGCGTTCGGGCTGAACTTCGCCGCCTACGTGTCCGAGATCTTCCGCACCGGCATCCAGAGCATTGATCGCGGGCAGACCGAGGCGGGTATCGCGATGGGATTCTCGCGGGTCGGTACCTTCCGGCACATCATCCTGCCGCAGACCCTGCAGCGCATCCTGCCGGTCTATAAAGGCGAATTCATTTCCATGGTGAAAATGACCTCGATCGTCGGCTACGTCGCGGTGCAGGATCTGACCAAGGCGTCGGACATCATCCGCAGCCGCACCTTCGACGCCTTCTTCCCGCTCATCATGGTCGCCATCCTGTACTTCCTGATCTCCTGGGTGCTGATCCAGGCGCTGGAATATGTGGAGCAGCGAACCGATCCGCTCCGCCGCCGACGCCAGGAGGTGCGCCCGTGACTGCAACAACGACTGCAACGACACCCGCCATGCCGTCTCAGATCCAGATCCGCGTGCAGGGGTTGATCAAGGACTTCGGCAGCCTGCGCGTGCTGCGCGGCGTCGACACCGAGATCGCGAAGGGCGAAGTGATCTCCATCATCGGGCCCTCCGGTTGCGGCAAGAGCACCTTCCTGCGCTGCCTGAACCGACTCGAGGAGCCGACCGGCGGCAGCATCATCGTCAACGGGCAGGATGTTCTGGCCCCCGGCACCGATGTCGCCGGCGTGCGGCAGCGCATGAACATGGTGTTTCAGAGCTTCAACCTGTTCGCGCATCTGACTGCGCTCGAGAACCTGACGCTGGCGCCCATGCACCTGCGCGGCATGACGCGCGCTGAGGCCGAGGACAAGGCCATGGCGCTGCTGCGGCTGGTGGGGCTCGCCGAGCGCGCGCACTACTTTCCCTCAGAACTGTCCGGCGGGCAGAAACAGCGCGTGGCCATTGCCCGCTGCCTGGCCATGGATCCCGAGGTGATCCTGCTGGACGAGCCGACTTCGGCCCTCGATCCGACGATGGTCGCAGAAGTGCTGGCCGTGGTGCGCAATCTGGCGCGTCAGGGCCTCACCATGCTGATCGTGACGCACGAGATGGATTTTGCGCGCGACGTGTCATCCCGGGTGTTTTTCATGCACGAGGGCCGCATCCACGAGGAGGGCCCGCCCGCCCAGATCTTCGAGTCGCCCCGCCGACCGGAGACACGCGCCTTCATCCACCGCGTGCGCGCGCGCCACTTCACCCTATCGTCGCCGGACGTGGATATCTTCGCCCTGCACGGGGACATCGAGACGTTCTGCGAAAAACACCTGCTGCCGCGCCAGACCGCTCACGACCTGCAGCTGCTGACCGAAGAGCTGGTGCTGTGCTTCATGGACGATCTGCGCCAGGGGCGCGTCTTCGAGCTGGCGGTCGAGTATCTGGAGGCGCGCCGCACCGTGGGCGCTGCGCTCACGCTGCCGGCGGACGTGACCAGCCCATTCCGGCCGGACGCCGATCCGGATCCGGAGCGGGGCATCAGTCTGCAGCTGATCCGCAATCTGGCACCGGTGATCGAGCACGAGGCCGCCGATGAGGCCGCCGGCGAGGCGCCCAATCCCAATGCCGGGACTGGCGCGGGGGAACGCATCGTGTTCGCGCTGCGCAGCCCCTGAGCGCCCGCTCGCGTCAGTCCTGCACCGGCGGCGCCACGCGCAGGACCTCGGCGATGGTGGTCACGCCCTGCGCCACTTTCTGGGCGCCGGCAAGCCGAAGGGTGCGCATGCCCTCGCGCAGGCCGTCGCGGCGTACCGCGCCCAGCGCAGTTGCGTCGCTGATGTGCGCGCGGATCG
>CAZVMA010000165.1:0-2838 GCA_964628545.1 uncultured Pseudomonadales bacterium
ACCAGATGGAGAACTACGACGCGGCGATCGCCCAGATCGAGAAGGGTATGGCCATTGCCCGCGAGCGGAAGGTCGATATTAAGGAGCAGTGGCTGGCGCTCCTGAACTACCTGTATTTCGAGAAGGAAGACTGGCCGAAGGTCTTCGCGACCCTGGAGGAACTGGTCCTCAAGTTTCCCAAGCGCGAATACTGGTTGCGGTTAGCGGGTATTCACGGGCAGGAAGGCAATGATCGGGAGGCCTTAGGCGCGTACGAGGCCGCCAGCGCAGCCGGATTTCTGACGCAGCAAAGCGATCTCACCAACTACGCCGGTCTCCTGATGCAGGGCGAGGTGCCGTATCGCGCCGCGCGCGTCATGGAAACGGGTATGAGCAAGGGCTTGATCGAGAAGAACGACAAGAACCTACTGAGCCTTGGGCAAGCCTGGCAGATGGCGCAAGAGACCAAGAAGGCAATCCCGGTGCTTGAGGACGCTGCCCGACTGTCCAGCGACGGCAAGATCTACGAGCGCCTGTCGTCCCTGTATCTCGACAACGACGAGTTCGAGAAGTGCGAAACCGCGGCATCGCGGGCGCTCGAGCGCGGCGGTCTGCGCAAGGTGCAAACGGTCAACGTCATCAAGGGCATGTGTCTCTTCAACATGGACAAACTGGCGAAGGCGCGGGAATCGTTCCAGGCCTGCCAGGCGTCCTCGCGCAAGGACAACGACCAGACCAACCTGCGCATCTGCGCACAGTGGATCACCTATATCGACAGCGAATCGAACCGTCGCGCACAGCTTGCATCCGCGAACTGATGCCTGACCGCGGGCGCCTGCCGCCCGCTTGACTCAGCGGCCCGTTACCCTCGCCGGTACGGGCCGTTTTCTTGTGGGGTTCAGTATGTTCACCGGTATCGTTCAAGGTCTCTGCCCGGTGGTGTCGATCGAAGATCGGGTTGGCATGCGTCGGCTTGTGGTCGATCTCGGCGTGTTGGCGACGGACGCGCAATTGGGAGCCAGCATTGCCATCAACGGCACTTGCCTGACCGTCACATCGGTAGAATCCGGCCGGGTAGCGTTCGACGTAATTGCTGAGACGCTGGCGTTGACGAATCTGGGTGGGCTGACTGAAGGCAGCCGGGTAAACGTCGAGCGCTCCTACCGCGTCGGCGATGAAGTGGGTGGCCATATAGTGTCGGGGCATATCTCGGCTGCGGTGGTGCTGAATCGGATAGAGGCCCGCGAAAATGAGCGAAACCTGTTTTTTGGAGTGCCGGCCGCGGTACTCAAATTCCTGCTGCATAAAGGGTTTGTGGCGCTCGACGGGGCCAGCCTCACTCTGGCGTCGGTCGACCGATCGTCAGGGGAAATCAGCGTCTGCCTGATACCGGAGACGATCGCGCGTACAACGCTGGGGTTCATCGTGCCCGGCGATCGGGTCAATCTGGAGTGCGATGCCCAGACCCAGGCGATCGTCGAAACGGTCGAACGGGTTCTATCGGATCAGGCGTGGCGCGCCGCGTACATGGGTACCTGAGCTCGGGCCTCGGTTTCAGCCAGTGGCCGTCCGCACGTGTCCGACCCCAATCAGCGTACTCAGCGAACGCTCGAAACAGGCGCTGTCCGTCAGAATCTGCAGACTGCCGCTGATCAGGGCTAGGGCCAGCTCCTGTCTGTTGAGCGCCAATACCTCGAAGCCCCGCTGGTTCTCGAACACGTAGCGACCTTCAACGTCTGAGATCGATTGCAGTCGGCAGCGCAGAGCGGCGGTTTCCGGTCGATGCAGCTCCACCCAGGTTCCCAGCTTGATCATGAAGCGCTCTGCGCTCGCCCGCTCGGCGTCGGGGTGCAAGGGCAGAATTTCAGTGCTGTCAGAAGTTTGCAGCGCAATTCGAAGCCCCTCCGTCACCTGGGCGAAGAGTGTCGGATCCCGGGCGAAGTCGCGCAGGATGCGCGTGGTACACGCATTGCTCAGCGTTCGGCTCGAGATGCAGCGCCCATGCTCGCGCTGATGAGCACTCGCTTCGATCAGGAGCCTCAGCAGTTCCCGTCCCGGATGGGTGGGTTGCTGAAAGCCCATTGGATCAATCACGGCAAGCTTCAGCAGCGGCACGTGCAGTCTGGCGAGCAGCTCTTCCACCTCTGAAGGCCGACCAGAACTGCCTCGCGCCGTCGCGAACAGCTGGGAAATCAGCGTTAGCGCCGGCGCCATGATGGCGGCGATGGCGCGGGAATAGTTTTCTCGCGCTGCCGGATCCAGGCCGTCCTGAGTTGGGTCCGCATGCATCTCGAGCAGCAGCGGCGCCGTGCTTTCTTGTCCGGTGTTGATGGATATCAGGGTCTTGTGCTGCAGTCGGTCGAGCGCCTGCAGCAGCGACTCCATCGGGGTGTTGCCGGTCCCGCTCTCGCTCGATGATAGGTCCGAACTCGGATCGTCTGTGACCGGTTGGTGCAGGACAACCTCTCCCGAGTTCAGCTCGATCGTGCCCAAAACCAGACGTTCGAATAGGGCAGCCAGCAGCTGCAGCACGCGGGCATCCGTGTCCAGCACGCTTATCGCGCGCGTGAAGGCCTGACGCAGAGGCAGTAGCGGCGTGTCTACTGACGACGGGGTCCCCAGCGGCAGCCCGGAGAGGGCGGTCAGCTCGCGCAGACATTCGCCCAGGCTCGCTTCGGTCGTGTTCGGCAGATTTGTGAGGACGGCGGCTGTGGCGCGACGGATGCTGTTCGTTGGGGCTGGTTCAGGCAAGCGGTTGGCCCTCGCGAGGGTCTCTCGATGTGGCCATTCGTTGCTGGGTGATGCCGCGGGCGGGCCAGCTTCGCAACGACCTAGCTCGCGCAGAAATGCGGCGACCAA
>CAZVMA010000165.1:2848-6183 GCA_964628545.1 uncultured Pseudomonadales bacterium
ACGGCTATGCCCTGCGCGGAGCTGACCTGTCGCCGGATGCGGAGATGCGCCTGCAGTTGGCGCTGCGCGTAAAACAGGATGGGCTGCTCGGGTGCGAGCTGTGTTGGATCGAATGCACGCCCAAGCGCCCGTTCGACATCGTTGAAGAAGTGCGTGATCAGGGTCTCGAACAGGCGCTGACGCTCTTCGCGCAAACGCGCGATGACGGCACCGGCAGGGCGCGCCGATCGTACAGCGCCGATGACAACTTCGGTGAGAGTCGGTGCATCCGCTTGATTGGGCGACGTCATGGGTTGGCGCTCCTCGGCCATACGCCAAGAAGTAAAGCACGCGTAAGGACGTTTGCACGGTCGCCGGGGTGGACAGGCCTGTACCTGTGACGAGGTCGTCAGGAATGTTTGACGCAGCCGTTAGCGGGGCGCTGACGTCAGATCGGCGCGGACGAAGGCGCGCCGAGGTGACTGCGCCAGATCGCGAAATCGGACGCAGCGCCCGTGCGCAGCTGCACGCCGATGTTGAATAGGGATCCGTCCGGATGCGGACGGCACCAGCGCACCTCGCCCACCAGGAAGAACTTGCCGGGCCGGTCGCTGGACTCTACCCAAAGATCAAGCCGCGCTGGCGCATCGATGCGTCGTTCGCAGGTGAACTGCAGCCCGCCAATCGACACGTCGACGGCCTGACACGCGACGGTGGTACCGACGAGCTCTGGCAGACTCGCGCAGTCAATCACCTGCGCGAACAGGCGATCTTCGCTGCCCAGTCGAGGAAACGCGCGCTTGTCCTCAGGCCGTGGTCGCCGGTGCGGGTGCGGGCGAGGCAGCTCGATCAGGTTGGTCACCGCAGGTTCCTGCTGCAGAAGGTGTCCGCAGCATAAACCGCGCGGTCTCGGCAGAGCGGCGAATGCGTCACGAAACAGTGATCAACGGCGCTATACTTGCGGCATGGAACGCCCCGCCTTCATGTCGTTGTTGCGCGCCCGCTGGCGCTCGACCGGGTCGCCGCTGTGTGTCGGCCTGGACCCGGACGGCGCGCGGCTGCCTGCTGCGGTCGGACGCGGTCCCGGCGCGTATTTCGAGTTCTGTCGAGCCATTGTCGATGCGACGGCCGACATGGTGGTGGCATTCAAGCCCCAGATTGCCTATTTTTCGGCCGAGGGCAGAGAGGACGAACTCGAAGCCTTGATTAAGTATATCCATGACGCTCACCCCGACATCCCGGTGATTCTGGACGCAAAACGGGGCGACATTGGTGATACGGCCCGGTTGTACGCCCGCGAAGCTTTCGAGCGCTACGGCGCGGATGCCGTCACCGTCAACCCGTACCTCGGCAAAGAGAGCGTGGAACCGTATTTCGGCTGGCCGACGCGGGGCGTCGTGCTGCTGTGCCGAACCAGCAATCCTGGTAGCGCCTGGTTGCAGGAGTTTCCAGCTGATGCCCCCGTGTACCAGCGCGTAGCAGCTGGAGCCCGTGACTGGAACGTGCACGACAACCTGATGCTGGTGGCGGGTGCGACCTACCCGGAGGATCTGGGGCAGATCCGGCGCATCGTCGGCGATATGCCGCTGCTGGTGCCCGGCATCGGTGCGCAGGGCGGCGATCTCGGGGCTGTGCTGCAGCATGGTCGGGCGGCGGACGGCAACGGGCTGGTGATCAACCTTTCGCGCGCCGTTCTCTATGCCGGCAGCGGTGCCGACTATGCGGCAGCGGCGGCCGGCGCGGCGGCGGGGTTCTGCGTTGAAGTGCGAGAGTGGCGAGCTCGTCACGCCGCCGGCTAGCTGTCGCGCCCTGTCCGCAGTGCCTCTGCTTCATTTAATAGCAAAAATATAGACAAAAACAGCATAAATTCCGCATGCCCGGCGCGCGTATTCCGCCGTAGACTTCCTGCATGTTTTGATTGGCCGCTACGGCAGGCCTATCGACCATGAACCATCCGACGACCACGGAACGGCGCGTCGGCTGAACTCGCAATGCCGCGCCTGCCGGGATGGCAGTCGCGCGTGCTGGACGGTCATGACACCGATTCCGGTCCTCGACAGCTATCTGGGCGCCTTGGTCGCTACCCCGTTCACGCTCGATGCGCTCGTGCATCGCGTTGGGCTCGACGCCGACCTGCTGGGCGCCTGGTTGACGACGCTCGGGCTACCCGCTGACCCTCGGGCACTCCGCGCGCGCCTGTCGTCGCTGCCCGGTGGCGCGCTGCGTGATCTCGCGGCCGCGCACGCGCTGTCGGTCCTCACGGTCAGCGGTGATTCCCGGATGGCTTTCAGTCGCTGGCGCGAGGCGGTGACCGCCAGTTATCTAGCCGAAGCTCTGGCGCAGGCGTGCGCGACCGAAGCTGATGCCTTGGATGCGGGCTTGCTGCGCTGGCAAACGCTGCTGGGGCGAGCGGGTGTAGCGCTGCCCGGAGATGCCTGCGTTACCGAACTGCTTGCCTACCGGGGCGCGCAACTCGATCTATTCGAGGACGCTGATCTGGCAGTACGCGTGTTTGCGGTTGTTGAGCGCTTTGACGCGCGTGACCTGACTGAAGCCCAGGCTGCTGCTGCCCGACTGCTGAACCTCGCGCCCGCTGCATTCCAGTCGGCACTGCGACGGGCGGAGCACGCGGCCGAAACTGCGTGTTCCCATCTGCCGGCGGATGTTGCGCTGACTGACCCGCGCCCGGATCGCATCTGGCTGCGGCTGCGCGTGCTCGGGGCCGGCGCTTCGCTCATGCACGATGGACGCGATGCAGGCGTGCTGGCCAGCGCCCATGCCCGTGCCAGTCGGCTGTTGTTCCGGGTGCACCCGCTGCTGCTCATGCGCGATGACGCCCGCCAGCGCTGGGTGCCTCTCGATGGTTCCGGGCCAAGTATCGGCACGCGCTCGACGTCCAGCGCCATCGCGCGCAGCCCGCAGCGCGGCGAGCGGGTCGAGTTTTTCGATGGTGCCAGCACCGGCATTGCCGATCGGCAATGGCTGCGACGCCTGGGTACTGATACCGCGATGGCCCTGCCGGTAGGCGAGCGTGACGCTTCCGGCCGGCCGTGGGGCGTGATGCTGTACCCGCTCGGCGAAGACCTGGATCCAGATACGGATTTCGCGCTCGAGCTGTACGCTGAGGAGCTGGGCTATCGGTATCGCGCGGCTGCAGCGGAAGGCGACGGGCACGTGGACGCGCTAGCCAGCTTCCGGCAGCGCTCCGAGACCCGCTTGCGGGAGCTGGTGCACGAAGCGAACAACCCGCTCAGCATTGTTCAGAACTATCTGCATATTCTCGAGTTGACCCTCACCGACCGGCCGCAGGCGCTGGAACAGTTGGATGCAATCCTGAAGCTTGAACCTGCAAATAG
>CAZVMA010000166.1:0-6169 GCA_964628545.1 uncultured Pseudomonadales bacterium
CGTATAGGCGGCCGCCTTGAGGTCGACGGTGCTGCCGTCCACCGGCTCGATCACCTGGCGGATCGGGATGCCGTAGCGGGTCGCGAATTCCCAGTCGCGCTGGTCGTGTCCGGGAACCGCCATCACCGCGCCCGAGCCGTACTCCATCAGCACGAAATTGGCGACCCACACCGGCAGCGGCTCGCCGGTAAGCGGATGATCGACGGTGATCCCGGTGGCGATACCCGCCTTTTCCAGGGTGGCGATTTCGGCTTCCGCCATCTTGGTGTTGCGGCATTGCTCGACAAATGCGGCAACCCCCGGCGAACCCTGCGCGGCGCGCTGGGCCAGCGGGTGCTCGGCCGCCACCGCCACGTAGGTGGCGCCCAGCAGCGTGTCGGGGCGGGTGGTGTAGACAGTCAGATGCTCGTCGGCACGACCGGTAACGGGAAAGTCGATCTCGACGCCGCGCGAGCGACCGATCCAGTTGCGCTGCATGCTCTTCACCGACTCGGGCCAGCCGTCGAGCGTATCCAGCTCGGCCAGCAGTTCCTCGGCGTAATCGGTGATCTTCAGAAACCACTGCTGCATCTCGCGGCGCTCGACCAGCGCGCCGGAGCGCCAGCCCCGGCCGTCGACGACCTGCTCGTTTGCCAGCACCGTCTGGTCGACCGGGTCCCAGTTCACCATGGAACTTTTGCGATAGACCTTGCCCTGCTGGTACAGCTTCAGGAAAAACCATTGCTCCTGGTGGTAGTAGGCTGGGTCGCAGGTCGCGAATTCGCGCTGCCAATCGAAGCCGAAGCCAAGCCGCTGCATCTGACCCTTCATGTACGCGATGTTGTCGCGCGTCCAGCGGGCCGGCGGAATGCCGTGCTTGATGGCGGCGTTCTCGGCGGGCAGGCCAAAGGCATCCCAGCCCATCGGCTGCAGCACGTTGAAGCCCTTCAGGCGGTGATAGCGGTTGATCACGTCGCCGAGCGTGTAGCAGCGCACGTGACCCATGTGCAGTCGGCCGCTGGGATAGGGAAACATGGACAGGCAGTAATATTTCGGCGCATCCGCGCCGTCGTTGGCCTCGAACGCGCGCGCGGCGTCCCAGGCCTGCTGAGCCGCACGCTCGACGCCGTGCGGATCGTAGATCGCGCTCATCGCAGCACCCAAACCATCACCGGGAAGCGGCACAGGATACCACCGTTCCTGACTACCGAAGCCCCCGCCGTCGGATCCAGAACGCCAACCCGGCCAGAACCAGCGCCGCCGACACGAGCGGGAGGTAGCCGTAACGCGTATACGGTGTGACCCCGTGCATGACCGTCCAATCGGCTTGCAGCACGCCCGCCTGAAACTGCGGCAGGCGCGCGCGAACCCGACCGCGGGCGTCGACGACGGCGGTGACGCCGTTGTTGGTGGCGCGCAGCAGCCAGCGGCCGTGCTCCAGCGCGCGCATGCGGGCCATTTCCAGATGCTGCAGCGGGCCGGCGCTGGCGCCGAACCAGGTATCGTTCGACACGGTCAGCAGCACGTCGGCGCCGTCGGCCGACTGCCGCACCAGCTCCGGGTAGACCACCTCGTAGCAGATGGCCATCGCCGCGCGCAGGCCGCCGATGTCGAGCAGCGGCTGCGCCTCGGGCCCGCGCGAGAAGCCGGACATCGGCAGATCAAAGAACGCGATCAGCCCGCGCAGCACCCCCTCCAGCGGCACGTATTCGCCGAACGGTACCAGCCGCTGCTTCAGGTAGCGGCCCGAGCCGGTGCCGAGCACGCGCACCGCGTTGTAGTACGCAACCTGATCTGCCGCCACGCGCTCGGCGTAGGGAATACCCAGCACCAGCGCGCTACCGCCGGCCCGCGCCCGCGCGTCCAGCTGCTGCAGCAGATCCGGCACCTCGTGCTCGAAGCGCACCAGCGCGGCTTCTGGCCAGATGATCAACCCGGCATCCCAGTGCGGCTCCGTGAGGTCGACGTGGGTGCGGATAACCCGCGCGCTGGCGTCGGCTTCCCACTTGATCGCCTGATCCACGTTGCCCTGCACCAGCGCCACCGAGCGCGTATCGCCCGGCCGGACCCAGTCGATCGGCGCCAGCAGAGCACCCGCTACCCAGGGCACACACGCCAGCGTCAGGGTGAACGCCAACCGCAGGCGGATGCCGGCCCGACGGTGGCTGGGGTCGGACGGCGACGGCAACGCGGACGAAGCGCGCCGCTGCCACCACAGACCCGCGGCCGCGACCAGCAGCGTGGCCGTCAGCGCCGCGCCAAGACTGGCAAGCAGCACGCCGCCAACAGGCACCAGCCCGCGCAGCGCCGTGTCCAGGTGGGCGTGGCCAACAAACAGCCAGGGGAACCCGGTCAACAGCCAGGTCAGCACCCACTCGGAGATGACGAACACCACCGCGAAACTGAGCGCATCAACGATCGGATCACCGGTGCGGAGGCGCGCGAACAGCACCGCGTTCAGCACCGCGAACCACGCTACGCCGGCAACGAACAGGGCAACCAACGCCGCCGCCAGCGGCACGGGCGCCGCACCGTAGGTGTGAATGCTGACGTAAACCCACGAGGCGCCGACGGCGTATTTGCCCACGCCGAACCACCAGCCGAGCAGCCAGTCGCGACCGCCACCGCCGCGCAGCGCCCAGAACCAAGCCCCTACGGACAAGAGCCCGAGCGGCCAGATGCCGTGGGGAGCCAGCGACAAGGGCAGCAGAGCCCCGGCTGCCAGCGCGATCAGGTAATTCACCGCCGCGCCCGGAACGCGCTAGGCGTCTGCTGCGTGCGGCGGATGCAGGCGTTCGACGCGCAGTAGACGCAATCGCCTGGAATCGGCGCTCATGACCGTAAACCGCAGGCCGGCGATGTCCACCGTCTCACCGCGCGCTGGCAGGGCACCAAATGCCTGCAGCACCATGCCGCCGACGGTCTCGAACTCGCCGTCATCGGGGGCACCGCCAATGGCCTCGTTGAAATCCTCGATCGGCGTGTCTGCCTTCACCGTGTAGGTGACGGCGTCCATCTGCCGGATGGCATGCTCGTCCTCGACATCGTGCTCGTCCTCGATGTCGCCCACGATCTGCTCCAGCACGTCCTCGATGGTGACGATGCCGGCAACGTGCCCGTACTCGTCCACCACGATCGCCATGTGATTGCGCGCCTTGCGGAAATCCTGCAGCAACACGTTCAGGCGCTTGCTTTCAGGAATGACCGTGGCGGGCCGGATGTAGTCCTTGATGTCGAACGGACTTTCCAGGCCGCGGGCCAGCGCCGGCAGCAGATCCTTGGCGTGCAGGATGCCGCGCACGTCATCCAGCGCGTCGCCGATGACCGGATAGCGCGAATGCTGGGCGGCGATAATGACCGGCAGCAGGTCCTCCAGCGTTGCGTCCACCGACAGCGTCACCATCCGCGTGCGCGGAATCATGATGTCGCGCGCGCGCTGGTCAGCCACCTGCAGGGCGCCGTGAATGATATTCAGCGCCTCGGCATCCATGATCTGGCGCCGGGCGGCATCGCGCAGAATCGCCATCAGATCATCGCGATCCTCAGGTTCGTCGCCAAACAGATCGCTGATCCAGTCGCGCAGCGAGCGGCGCTGCGCTACACCATTCGCTTCGCTCATGTCTGCTCGCTCGCCGGCGCGCGCGCTTCTGCCGGTTCCGCATAGGGGTCGCCAATGCCGAACCGCGCCAGCAGCTGGCGCTCGCGCTGTTCCATTTTGCGGGCCTCCCCGGGTCGCTGGTGGTCGTAACCGAGCAGGTGCAGCACACCGTGCACGATCAGGTGGGCGTGGTGATCGGGCGCCGCCTTGCCCTGCTCAAGCGCCTCGCGCTCGACCAGCGGTGCGGCGATCACCAGGTCACCCCATACGCGGCCCTCGGGCCAGTCGATGTCGGCGGGAAAGCTAAGCACGTTGGTCGGCCCGACCTTGCCGCGATAGGCCAGATTCAGCTCTGCCGATTCCTCGTCGTCTACGAAGCGGATACAGACGTCGCCATAGCCGGCGGGAGCATCCGGGCCAGCCCCGGATTTCTGACGCGACCCCAGATGCGGCCCGGGGGGCGCCGAGCCGAACACGGCCTCGACCCATTCCGCGATGGCCGTTTCCGCCGGTACCGGTCGCGCCGTTGCCACCTGTACGGTCAGCCACTCGCGGGCCTCAGGTGACGCCTCGGCGGCAGGCTTCCGAGATGCCGCCGGGTCAACGCGGCTCATCGGGCACTCCGCGCGGACGCCGATCGGCCCGGGCTTCGTTGGCTTCCGCATCGTCCTGATAAGCCGCATAGGCCTCGACGATCTTCTGCACCAGCGGATGGCGCACCACGTCGCGGGAGCTGAAATAGGTGAAATGAATGCCGGGCACATCGCGCAGCACGTCACGCACGTTGACCAAGCCAGAACGCTGGCCGCGCGGCAGATCGATCTGCGTGATGTCGCCCGTGATAACGGCTGTCGAGCCGAATCCGATGCGGGTCAGGAACATCTTCATCTGTTCCACCGTGGTGTTCTGGCTCTCGTCCAAGATGATGAAGGCGTTGTTCAGCGTCCGCCCGCGCATGTACGCGAGCGGCGCGATTTCGATGACGTTGCGCTCGATCAGCTTGTTCACGCGCTCGACGCCCATCATGTCGTAGAGCGCGTCGTACAGCGGGCGCAGGTAGGGGTCGATCTTCTGCGCCAGGTCGCCGGGCAGGAAACCCAGTTTTTCCCCCGCCTCGACAGCCGGGCGAACCAGCACGATGCGGCTGACGCGCTGGCTTTCCAGCGCCTCGACACCGCAGGCCACCGCCAGATAGGTCTTGCCCGTGCCGGCCGGGCCGATGCCGAAGTTGATGTCGTGGCCGCGGACGGCGCGCACGTAGCTCGCCTGATTACCGCCGCGGGGCATGACCGTCTTGCGGCCGGTGCGCACCACGATGTCGCCCTCTGGGTCGGGCTCGCGCGCCAGCAGGGCGTCAATGCCGGACTCCTGCAGCAGCAGGTGCACCTCTTCCGGGCCCACGCTGTCGCGGTCCACCGTCAGCCGGTAGAGCTGGTTCAACACCGCCGCTGCCGCGCGGGTGCGCGACTCGGGCCCGGCCACCTGAAACACGTTGCCGCGATTGCGCAGGTGCACGCCGAGCCGGCGTTCCAGGTGCTTCAGGTTCTGGTCGAACGGCCCGCAGAGCGCCGCAAGGCGTGCCGCATCATCGGGAACCAGCGTGACGGTGGTGGTCAGGGCCACCACGGGCGAATGCTCGTCGCTCAATCGGGCTACTCAGGGGACACTGGCATGGAGCATAGCAGTCGCAGGCGGCCCGTCCACCAGGCTACCGCGCAGGGAGTTGCTGCGCGCCGCATCGATCATCACGTTCGCGAAGCCGCCGATCAGTCGCGCCGGGCCGGGAAAATTGACCACCCGGTTGTTCTCGGTGCGCCCAGACAGTTCGCCGCGACCCAGCTTGTCGGTGCCGGTCACCAGCACCCGCTGCGGCCGACCGACCATGGCGGCCGAGATGGCGTCTCCCTGCTGGCGGATACGGGCCTGCAGCCGGGCGAGCCGGGCCTCCTTGACCGCCATCGGCACCGGGTCGGGCAGCAGCGCCGCCGGCGTACCGGGGCGCGCGCTGAAAATGAAGCTGAACGAGTTGTCGAAAACCAGATCCTCGATCAGGCGCATGGTGTCCTCGAAATCCGCGTCCGTTTCGCCCGGAAAACCGACGATGAAATCGGAGGACAGGGCGATGTCGGGGCGCACGGCGCGCAGGCGTTCGATGCGCGCCCGATAGTCGGCCTGGGTATGCCCCCGCTTCATGGCCGCCAGAATGCGGTCTGCGCCAGACTGCACGGGCAGGTGCACATGGTCGACCAGCGCGGGGACGGTGCGATACGCGTCGATCAGGCTGTCGGAAAACTCCACGGGATGCGAGGTGGTGAAGCGGATGCGCTCGATGCCGTCGACCTCCGCCACATAGTGGATCAGCTCAGCCAGATCAGCCCAGTCGTCGTCGATGGCGCCGCGATAGGCATTGACGTTCTGCCCCAGCAGCACGATCTCGCGCACGCCCTGGCGTGCGAGGGACACGATCTCGCGCATCACGTCCGCAACCGGGCGGCTGACTTCCCGGCCGCGGGTATAGGGCACCACGCAGAAGGTGCAGTACTTGCTGCAACCCTCCATGATCGAAAGAAATGCTGCGGCACCCTCCACCCG
>CAZVMA010000167.1:0-6151 GCA_964628545.1 uncultured Pseudomonadales bacterium
ACGACGCCGATCACGCGCGCCTGTCGCTCTTCCAGCTGCCGCACCGCTCGGGTGAGCGCGTCCGCCTGCACGTCAGCCAATACGACTTGCATGCGCAGATCGGCGAAACGCGTGGCCAACGCCAAACCGATACCGCTTGCGGCGCCCGTAACCACCGCAGTCTTGCCCTCGAATGCCCTCATTGCCCCTCCCGGAACGGTTCCCTCAATCGTCCATGCAGCTGTCCTGCTCACCCCGGACACCATCCTGGCGGTTGGAACTGTACTTTGAATGCGTTACAACTGTCGAAGCAGCTGGCGGGGGTCCTATGGCCGAGAATTCTTCCGAAGCGTTCGTGCTCGAGATTCCGAAACAGGTCACCATCGAGTTGTCGCCGCAGCGCACCCCCGAAGCGGCGACACGGGCCTGGCCTGCGGGCACCCGCATCGTTTCCGCCGATAGTCACCTGATCGAGGGCGACTACTGGCACGAGGGGTTTCCCGAGCACCTGAAAGACCAGGCGCCGCGCATGTCCTTCGAGCACGGCTACTTCGATCTGACCATCGGCGACAAGCACATGACGCCGCCGGAGTTGGCCCAGCACCTGTGCTCGGCGATGGAGTGCACGCCCGGGTTAAGCCAGATTCCGGCCCGTCTGCTCGATCTCGACGTCGAGGGCGTCGAGAAAGAGCTCATCTTTCCGCAGCGCTTGTTCGGCCTGTTCATGTTCGGCGAGATGCAGAACCGGGAAGAGGTGTTCGGCCTCTACAACGAGGCTATTGCGCGTCGCTGCGCGGAAGCCCCGGCGCGGCTCTATCCGGTTATGGTCCCGAATTATTGGGATATGTCGCAGGCCCGTGCCTCGGTGGCGCGCTGCGTCGAGCTGGGCGCGCGCGCGTTGATGGTGCCGCTCAAGCCGGGCAAGAACGTCGAGGGCCGCTCGATTCACTACAACGCGCCGGAGCTGGACGCGTTGTATGAGGCCATTGCCGATGCCGGCGTGCCGCTTGCCTTCCACATCGGCGAGGCCATTCCCAGTGCCATGCCCGGCGCGGCCGGGATCTCCTTTGTTACGCAGACGCAGGGCTTCCGGCACCAGTGGTCGCAGCTGGTGTTCAGCGGCGTGTTTGATCGTTTTCCCGCGCTGCGGGCGATTTTCGTGGAAGCGGGTCTGTCCTGGATTCCGGCCATGCTGCACGACGCAGACCTGGCCTACACCCATTTCCGCACCGCGATGCGGCCCACGCTGAAGCATCCGCCCAGCTGGTACTGGCGGGCACACTGCTACGCCACTTTCATGACCGACCCGACGGGGCTCAGCCTGCTCGACCGCATTGGTCCGGAAACGGTGCTGTGGTCGTCCGACTATCCGCACCAGGAAAGCACGTTTGGCTACACGCGCAGCTCGATCGAGGCGGTGTTCGCGGCGACTTCGCTGGAAAATGCGCAGAAAATCCTCGGACTCACGGCCCTTGAACTGTTCCGGATGCATTGATCGATAGCGACTGTGCAAACACTTCACCAAGATGCCGCGGCGGCGGCTGATCCGGACGCGGATCTGGGGGACCGCCAAGCGCGGGCCCGGGAGGCACTCGCCCGGGCGCTGCCGGCACGCGCGTTGTTGTCGGAACCCCGCGCGCTGAAACCCTACGAGTCCGACGGTCTGACCGCGCTGCGCGAAGTGCCCTGGCTCGTGGCCCTGCCGGAGACGGTGGATCAGGTCCGCGCGGTGCTGCAGATCTGTCGCGAGCACAACATTGCCGTGGTGCCTCGAGGGGCGGGTACGGGGCTGTCCGGTGGCGCCCGACCGTGCGCCGACGGCGTGTTGCTTGGGTTATCCCGGCTGAGCCGCATTCTCGAAATCGACCTCGACAACAGCGTCGCGCGCGTCGAGCCAGGCGTGCGCAACCTGGCCATCAGCCAGGCAGCGGCTGCGCACGGCCTGTACTACGCGCCGGATCCGTCGTCGCAGATCGCCTGCAGCATTGGCGGTAACGTGGCCGAGAACGCGGGCGGCGTGCACTGCCTCAAATATGGGCTGACCGTGCACAATGTGGTGGGTCTGCGCGTGCTGACCTATGGGGGCGATGAACTGGTGCTTGGCGGCTGCGTGCAGGACAGCCCTGGTTACGACCTGCTGGCGCTCCTGATCGGTTCCGAAGGTCTGCTTGGGGTCGTCACGGAAGTCACCGTCAAGCTGCTGCCGACGCCGCCGGAGAAGCGCGTTGTGCTGGCTGCGTTCGCCGACGTGTCAGCAGCAGCCGATGCGGTAGGCGCCATCATCGCGGCCGGCATTATTCCGGCTGGGCTCGAGATGATGGATCAGCGCGCGGTGCAGGCAGCAGAAGCGTTCGTGCATGCCGGGTATCCGCTTGGCGCGGCCGCGATCCTGCTCTGCGAGCTGGACGGTGTGGCGCTGGAGGTGGATGACGCGCTCGGACGGGTGCGGCGCGTGCTGGTTCAGCATGGCGCCTTCACGCTGCGCGTGGCTACGGATCCGGCGGAGCAAGCGCGCCTGTGGCTCGGGCGCAAGGCCGCGTTTCCGGCGGTGGGTCGGATTTCGCCGGACTACTACTGCATGGACGGCAGCATTCCGCGCGGGCGGCTGGCGGAGGTGCTGGCGACCATCGCCGCCCTGGAAGCCGAGTTCGGTCTTCGGGTGGTCAACGTTTTTCATGCCGGCGACGGCAATCTACATCCGCTGATCCTGTACGACGCGAACGCGCCCGGCGAAACCGCGCGCGCGGAAGCCTTGGGCGAGCGCATCCTCGAATACTGTGTCGAGGTTGGGGGTTCGGTATCCGGCGAACATGGGGTGGGTCTCGAAAAGCTCGGTCCCATGTGCGCCCAGTTCTCGCCGGCCGAGCTCGCCCAGATGCACCGCGTGAAGGCGGCCTTCGACCCCGACGGTCGGATGAACCCCGGCAAGGCGGTACCCACGCTCACGCGCTGCGCGGAGGTAGGGGGCATGCACGTGCACGGCGGTCGGCTGCCGTTTCCGAATTTGCCGCGCTTCTGACGTGAGCGACGCGCCGCCAATGCCGACACGAGTGGGACACGAAGCGGCCGTCGATCTGACCGAGGCGCTGGTCATGCGGGTGCGGGCCGCGCACGCCAACGGCACCGCGCTGTGCATTCAGGGATCAGGCAGCAAGGCCTTTCTGGCCGCCCGTCCCTCTGGGCCGGAGCTCGAGACGCTGGATGTCACCGAACACTCTGGCGTGATCAATTACCGCCCGGAAGAACTGGTGGTGACCGCGCGCGCCGGCACGCCGCTGCTGGCGCTCGAGGCGCTGCTGGCCGAGTCCGGGCAGTATCTGCCGTTCGAGCCGCCCCGCTTCGGGGGCGGCGGTACCGTGGGTGGCGCCGTCGCGGTCGGTCTGTCGGGCCCGGGCCGACCCTGGTGGGGCGCGCTGCGCGATGCCGTGCTCGGCGTCGAGCTGGTCAACGGGTTTGGCGAGCACCTGCGGTTCGGCGGGCAGGTGATGAAGAACGTGGCGGGGTTTGATCTGTCGCGTCTGCAGGTGGGGGCGTTTGGCACCTTGGGCCTGCTGCTGTCGGTGAGCCTGAAGGTGCTGCCGCGGCCGCCTGCGGTGTGCACGCGCGTGTTCGAGCTGACCGCCGACGAGGCAATTGCTCGCTGCCGGGCCTGGGCGCTGCAGCCGCTGCCGCTGTCCGCGGCCTGCTACACGGAGGGTCTGCTGCGCATTCGGCTGGCCGGCGCCGAACCCGCGGTTGCCGACGCAGCGACTCGTCTGGGCGGCATGCCTGACTTGGCCGGCGACGCCGAGGAGCCGGATTTCTGGTCCCGGCTGCGGGATGGCGCCATACCCGGGTGTGCGACCCCTGGGCTGTGGCGCGTCACGGTGCCGCCGGCAGCAGCCCTTTCGGTACCCTTGCTATCGGACCGGATGCGCTCGGACGCGCAGCGCTCGGGAATGACGCTGATCAACTGGGCGGGCGCAGAGCGCTGGTTCGCGCTGCCCGATCAAGCAGCCGGACAAGACGGCGGCCATCAGGCGCAAACGGAAGTCGGTATCGAAATCGGATCAGAAACCGCAAGCGAAACCGGGGCCGCGCTGATGCGCGCGGCGGCGGCGGCCGGGGGCAGCGCCCGGGCGTTCGCCGGCGATTACAGCCGCAGCGTCGCGTCTGCAGCCACGGCACGGTATGCCGCGCGGGTGCGCGACGCGTTTGATCCGACCCGCGTGCTGAACCCGCATCTCGGTGTGCAGCGTGCGCACTGAGTTACCGATCAAACTGCTGGATACCACCGCCGGTCAGCGTGCCGACGCCATTCTGCGCAGCTGTGTGCACTGCGGGTTCTGCAACGCCACCTGTCCAACCTACCTGATCGAAGGCAACGAGCTGGATGGACCGCGCGGCCGCATTTATCTGATCAAGGACATGCTGGAGACCGGCGCAGTTGACGCCGTCGCCCGCACCCATCTCGATCGTTGCCTCACCTGTCGCGCGTGCGAAACCACCTGTCCGAGCGGTGTTGCTTACGGAGAATTGCTCGAGATCGGCCGGGAGGTCCTCGAGTCTGCGCCGGTGCGCGGCCCCTGGGATCGGCTGCAGCGAATGCTGCTGCGTCGTGTGGTGCCGCGGCCCGCCGTGTTCGGCCCGCTCGTGACTCTGGGGCGGATGCTCCGGCCGCTGCTGCCGCGCCGCCTGCGCGACGCCGTGCCGCCGCCGGAGTCGCCCGCGCCGCGTGAAGCAGTGCTTGGACGGGGCGCGGACGCGCTGCGCACGCCGGCGTCCGCTCGCCCCGGCGGCGCGTTGGGGCGCGTGTTGCTGCTCGAAGGGTGCGTGCAGCGCGTGGCCACGCCGGGCGTCAATACGGCGCTGCGCGCGCTGCTGGAAGCCCGGGGCATCGAAGTGGTGACCGTGCCGGAGGAGGCCTGCTGCGGCGGGCTGGCGCTGCACCTCGGCGATCACGCTGAGGCTCTCGAGACGATCCAGCGCAACGTGGCCGCGCTCTCGCCCTGGCTGGACCGGGTGGATGCGATCCTGTCGACGGCCAGCGGCTGCGGCGTCACGGTCAAAGACTACGCGCGTTTGACGGCCGAGCAGCCGCAGCTTGCGCAGGCGGCCGCGCGCGTTGCCGCGCTGACCCGCGATGTGTCGGAATACCTGGCCGCGCTCGACCAGCCGCTGACGCGGGGCACGTCTTACCAGCGCATTGCCTGGCATCCGCCGTGCACGCTGCAGCATGGGCAGCGGATTACGGGTGTGGTCGAGCGCTTGCTGAGCGGGGCTGGCTACGAGCTCGTGCCGGTGGCCGACCCGCATCTGTGCTGCGGTTCTGCGGGCACCTACGCCGTGCTCCAGCCGAAGCTTTCGGCAACATTGCGCGAGCGTAAGCTGGCCGCCCTCGAAAGCCATCAGCCTGAGGTCATTGCCACTGCCAATATCGGCTGTCAGCTGCATCTGGCTGCCGGGGCGGGTGTGCCGGTGCGCCACTGGTTGTCGCTGCTGGCCTAGCGTCCCGTAGCGATCCTCGGCTTGCCGCTCAACGGTCGTTTCCCCCGATTCCGTCCTGCGCACGCGCCTGCTGGCGCGCGCGTGCGCGATCGTGTTGGAATGGGTCGGGGTGTGGTTTTTCGGGGAGGGGTCGACGATGGACGATGATGCGCGGATTGCGCCGCGGCACTATGGCTTTCTGGTCTTCCTGACGCTGCTGAACGTCATGAATTTCGTCGACCGGCAGCTGCTGGCCAGCTTCGCGAACTTCATCGTGCCGGAGCTCGAGCTAACCAACACCCAGTTCGGTCTGCTGACCGGATTTTTCTTCATCCTGTTCTATTCGGTGATGGGCTTGCTGCTCGGTTCGCTCGCCGACCGCGTCAATCGCACGCGGCTGATCGCTGCGGGCCTGGCGCTCTGGAGCCTGCTCACCGCCATTTCCGGTGCCGCGCGGGGGTTCTGGACGCTGGCCATGCCGCGCATGCTGATCGGCGTGGGCGAGTCGATCATGACCCCCACCGCCATGTCGCTGCTCGCCGACCGCTTTCCGGCGTCTCGGCTTGGCTTCGCGTCCGGTTTTTACTACATGGGCGTGCCGATCGGCTCCGGCATCAGTCTGTTGATTGTGGGCTATCTCGGTCCGGCGATCGGTTGGCGAAATTGTTTCTATCTGTTGGGGGCGCTCGGACTGGTGTTGGCGGTG
>CAZVMA010000168.1:0-6109 GCA_964628545.1 uncultured Pseudomonadales bacterium
GGGGGGAAGCCCCGCCGTGAACGGTCGGTATGTCCCGGCGCGCGCGTAGAGACAGCAGGCTGGATGCCGCCGCGTCGACCAGCGTAATGTCGAACTGCTCGCTGGCGAGGTGCGCCGCCAGCGTGCCGCCTACCTGTCCAGCCCCAAGAATCAGTATTTTCAATCGACCGCTCCGGATTTTTGCAGACGGGCGAAGTAGAAACCGTCAGTTCGGGCGTCTGTGGGCAGCAGCTGCCAGCCAAACCGGGTGCGCTGCCCGGTGATCATGGCGAATGATGCGACCCGAGCCCCGGTATGATCCGCGAGGAACTGCCCGATGACATGATCATTCTCCCGCGGTAGCAGCGAACACGTGCAATAGACCAGCCAACCGCCTGGTCGCAGGACGGTCCAAAGCGCGCGCAACAATCGCTGCTGCACGTCCGCGTGGGCCAGAACATCAGTCTCGTGGCGAATGACCTTGATCTCTGGATGCCGCCGCAACGTGCCGCTGCCGGAACAGGGGGCGTCCACCAGAATGTGGTCGTAAGGCTCTTCATCCCACCAAGCCGTGTTTGTGGCATCAGCAACCTTGACCTCGATCGCCGGCATTCCGGCCTTGAGGCCGAGCCGACCAGCTTCAGCCTGGAGGGTTTCGGCTCGCCGGGCGCTGGTGTCGATCGCGGTCACGCGTCGGTAGTTGTGCCGCTCCAACAAGTGGAACAGCTTACCGCCGGGTGCGGCACAGGCATCGAGAAGGCGGGTCGAGGCGGAGGGCTTCTGAAACAGCCCGGGCAACAGCTGCGCCCCGGCATCCTGCACGGAAACCAGGCCCTCGGCATAGCCGGGCAAATCGCGAACCAGCACCGGGCCTGGCAACAGCAATGTCTCGGGTCCCCAGCCCAGCGCGTCCTGCTCAGGTGCCGCGATATTCAACCCCTCGGAACCGGCAACCGTCTCGGCGTCTTCCGGCGTCAACGACGGCGCGAGAGGCTCACTCTCGGGCGCGATGCCCAGCGCCATGAGTCGCGCCCGGTAGGCAGCCGCCGAGACGCGTCGGGTATTGATCCTAAGCGCCATGGGCGCGCGCGTGTTATTGGCCGTCATCAGGCGGGCCGCGGTATCGCCGTAAGCGTCTTGCAGCGAAGTAATCAGCCAGTCCAGGTGCTCGAATGACTGTTCTGGGCGAGTTGAGCGGCGCAGTACGGCGTTGATCAAGGGCACCGCCCAGGCTTTGCCGATCTGGCGCGCGGCCTCGACGGTTTCATGGATTGCCGCGTGATCGGGTACCCGCAGGTGAAAGCGCTGATAGAGGCCGATCAGCAGCAGCGAGAAAACGTCCATGTCCTTATCGGACATCGGCTTTCGGAGAGATCGTCGGGCGCTTTCGGAAAGCGAAAAGTAGTGGCGCAGGCTTCCCATCACCAACTCGCTAACCAATGGATCGGAGGCCTCGCGGAGCATGACCTGATCTGTGGTATCACCCCGAACGATAATTCTGGCGAGCTTGCGTGCGGCGATTGCGCGTGAGTTGAGTGGCATAGCGTCAGACGGAGCCGAACACGGTGCCAGCGGCGAAAACTGTCGGGAAGCCGTTGCGGGCATCCGCAGGCAACCCGCAGTTCCTTACCGGACGAGTTCATCATGATGGTGCCTGGCGGGATGCCTTGATCGTCCGCACCTGCGACTCCGGGAGGCGAAGCCGTTGGCGCGCTGAACTCGTGTGTCGTATCCGCCCGCGCTTCCAGAATGAACAGCTGTACTCGCTCCGCGCCGACATCGACGAAGGTGTAGGCCGGTTGCCGACCAGTCAGAGCCCGCACCTGGCGGTCGATCGTAACGGCGTCCAGAGTCCAGTCGATCAGGCTATCCCCAGGGGCGAGCTTGTGGGCGTAGGTGACGCCGTCTAAACCCTGCGGGCGTGGCGACCAGTCGTGAATGGCCGCCAGCGTTTCGATGAGCAGCTGTCCCCCCGCTGCCGCGAGTGCATGCTCCAGCGCCGGCCCGGTAGTATCGGGGGTAATCGGAACGGTCGAGTGTGCCAGCACCGGTCCGGTGTCCAACCCTGCGTCCATCTGCATGATGCATACCCCGGTTTCCTGATCGCCGGCCATGAGCGCGCGCTCAATCGGCGCCGCGCCCCGCCAGCGCGGCAACAGCGAGGCGTGGACGTTGATACAGCCGAGTCGGGGCGTCGCCAGGATCAGTTTCGGCAGGATCAGGCCGTAGGCGGCGACGATCAGTAGATCCAGGTCGTAATGCGCCAGGCGGTCTTGGGCCTCCTGCGACTTCAGCCCGGCGGGCTGTTCAATGGGCAGGCCGTGTTGCTCGGCGAGCAGCTTCACCGGTGAGGCGGTGAAACGTCGTCCTCGACCTGCGGGCCGGTCGGGCTGCGTGTACACCACGGCAGGCGACCGTTTGGCAGCGATCAGACGGTCGAGAATGTTTGCGGCGAACTCGGGTGTTCCCGCAAAGCCAAGCCGGATTAGATTCACCAGCGATGTCCTGAGCCCGCGCTCAATCGGGTGGCGTTCAAGCCCGGGACCGCTGCGCTTTCTCAAGCCGGGTGCGAATGCGGGAGCGCTTTAGCGCAGACACGTAATCGACGAATAGCTTTCCTTCCAGATGGTCGCATTCATGCTGAATGCAAACAGCCAGCAAGCCGGACGCCTCAAGCTCCAGCGTTCGCCCGACTCGATCCAGCGCCCGTACCCGGATGTGCGAGGCGCGCGCGACCGGCTCGTAAAATCCGGGTACCGACAAACACCCTTCCTCGCTGATCTGGGGTTCTCCCAACGCTTCGATCTCCGGATTGATGAAAGCGTGAGGCTGGTCCCTGTTTTCGGAAACGTCGACGACGATGATGCGCTTGTGTACATCCACCTGAGAGGCGGCGAGACCGATGCCGGGCGCCGCATACATGGTTTCGAGCATGTCATCGATCAATTTGCGCACGCCGTCATCCACCGTTGCGACGGGCTTTGCCCGAGTGCGCAGGCGCGGGTCGGGATATTCCAGTATTTTCAGTAGCGGCATGGCCTTTTTCCGGCACGAAAGCGAGCGGGTCGCGCTGGCACCCGCCCGATTCGGGTTGCTAACATCGTGCTGAGTTTACCTTTTTCTCCGTGGTCGTGTCCTTCGCCCGGCGCGCTTCCGCGGCGGGGCGGCGAGGCCTGGGGTTTCATCGCCGCATCGGGGCCCGAACATGACGCGTAAAGTCTCGGTCGGATACATCTCGCTGGTCTGTCTGCTGACACAGCTGTTGCTGGCGCAGGTGGGCCTGGCGCAGGCGGCCCCCAGCGATGCTGCCGCGGCGCTGCGGTCCGACCATCCAGAAGCGTATACGGTCGTCACCGGCGATACCCTATGGGATATCAGCGGGCGCTTCCTGACAAAACCCTGGCTGTGGCCCGAGCTATGGGAAAACAATCCTCAGATCGCAGACCCGAACCTCATTTATCCGGGTGACACCATCATGTTGGTCTGGCGCGATGGGGTGCCGCGATTGACCCTTGCCCACCGCGCCGCGAGCGACGTCGTGCGTCTGTCCCCCGGCGTGCGCGTGGCGCCGCTGCGCGCTGCGGTGCGGCCGATCCGGCTGGACGTCATCGAGCCATTTCTGATCCGCAACCGAGTTGTTGAGCCGGATGCCCTCGATGGCCTCCCCTATGTGCTCTCCAGTACCAGTGAACGCCTGATCTCGGGTGCGGGGGATCAGGTTTTCGTGCGCGGCGCACGGCTGCCACCGGGTCGGGTGAGTATCGTCCGGATCGGGCAGCACTATCGGGATCCCGAAACCGGCGACTCGCTCGGACGCGAAGCGGTCGTACTCGGAACCGCCGAGGTCCTGCGGACTGACGGCGACATCGCCACATTGCGTCTGGACGAGATCCGGGAAGAAATCCGGGCCGGCGATCGGGTGCTGCCAACGCCGCAACGCGAGATCACGCCAGACCTGTTCCCCAGGCCTCCGTCGGAGCCGGTATCAGGCACGATCCTTGCGGTTCTGGGCGGCGTGGCACATATCGGACCGAATGATGTCGTGGTCTTGAACGTAGGCTCAGCGGATGGCCTGGCGATTGGCGATACCCTCGCCATCGACAAACAGGGCGTGCGGGCGCGCGACCCGATGACGCGGGAGTGGGTGCAGTTGCCGGCGCAGAGAGCCGGCTACCTGATGGTTTACGAGGTGTTCAATCGGGTTGCGTATGCTCTGGTGCTGTCGGCTGAGCAGCCGCTCGCGGTCTTCGATCGCGTCCGTAATCCCTGACGCACGCCTGGCGGCGACGCCGTCCGACCTCCCGCCTGCTGTTTCGCCCGTGCCGCTTTGCTTATCCGCCGGGGCACACTGAGGCCCTTTCAGTCACGCGAGAACGCAGGGTGCAGAGCTGGAGTGATGCCGCAACAGCTGATGGTCCGCTGCACGATATTGCGCTCGGATGGCTGGTGAGTCGGCTCGGCCGCGCCGCGGTCCGGCGGGCCCTCGCTGCAAGTGTATCGCCCGCGGCATTGCTCAGGCAGTTGCAGACACGGCCCGAGGAGCTTCAGCGGTTCTCCGACGAGCTCGCCGTCCTCGGGGTGTCGGCCCTCGGGGTGCACGCAAAAGCACCGTGGCCCCCGGCACTGGCGGCCATCCCGGACCCGCCGCTGGTCCTTTTTGCCGCTGGACAGACGCGGGTGCTGACACAGCCGGTGGTGGCGGTCGTCGGCGCGCGGCAGGCGACCCGAACCGGTCTACTGCTGGCACATGAAATCGGGCGCGAGCTGGCGGGGCATGGCATTTTGGTGTGCAGCGGGCTGGCGCGCGGAATCGACGCTGCCGCGCATCGTGGCGCGCTCGAAGCCGGGGCCACCATGGCTGTCCTGGGCGGGGGCATAAGACGCATCTATCCCGCGGAACACCGCAGCCTAGCCCGCAGCGTTTGTGCCCAGGGGCTGCTGGTCAGCGAATACGCACCTGACCTCGAACCCAGACCACATCATTTTCCGGAGCGCAATCGCCTGATCAGTGGTTTCAGTGCGGCCGTTGTAGTCGTGGAGGCCAGCGAAAAAAGTGGCTCGCTGATCACGGCCAGACTTGCGCTCGAGCAGGGTCGAGACGTTATGGCGGTTCCAGGATCCGTCCGCAGCCGCGTGTCCAGGGGCTGTCACCGACTGTTGCGAGATGGCGCGGCGCTGGTGGAGAGCGCGCGCGACATAATGGATGCGCTGCAGCTGCCCGGGATTATTCGTCCACCTCCCGACTCGCGCCCCGAAGTCTCGGCGCCCGCGCAGCCGGCCGATGCTCTGGGGCTCGATGCTCTGCTGGCCGAGCTCGATCACGAGCCTCTGCCCCTCGATCTGCTGGTCCATCGTACCGGTATCCCAGCGCACGATCTCACCCTGCGTCTGGCGCGGCTCGAGCTCTCGGGTCATGTCGCGCAAGGCGCCGGCGGCTACGTCCGGCTATGCTAGCCGCCTTGAATCCGGCGTGTGGGCAGGCCCTCATGGATCGATACGTCGTCATCGGCAACCCCATCCACCACTCGCGGTCGCCGCAGATCCATGCCCAATTTGCTGAGCAGACCGGTCAGCGTCTCGAATACAGCCGCCTGCTGGCCCCGCTCGACGGCTTCGCCGCCACAGCGCAACAGTTTTTCGACTCTGGCGGAGCAGGGGCCAACGTCACGGTGCCCTTTAAGGAAGATGCCGCCCAGTGGGTGAACCGACTTGACGAGTCAGCCCGGTTGGCCGGCGCCGTGAACACGATCGTCAAGATCGGTGCCGAGCGAGTGGGATTCAACACCGACGGCACCGGCCTGGTGCGCGACTTGGAGAGCAATCTCGGCTGGTCGATTGCGGGCAAAAGGGTCCTGCTGCTCGGTGCAGGGGGCGCGGCGCGCGGCGCACTGTTGCCGCTGCTCAACCGCGCGCCCTCGGAGCTGGTGGTGGCGAACCGCACCGTCGCCCGTGCCGAGGGCTTGTGCGCAGAGTTGGCCGATCACCTTGCCGGGCACTTCGCAGCACCAGCCGGGGCGCTGCGGGCACAGGGCTTCACGACGCTTTCTGGCGGCTTTGACATCATCATCAACGCGACTTCTGCGGGGCTTGCGGGCGAGGTGCCCGACATTGCTTCAGAGGTGGTGGCGAG
>CAZVMA010000169.1:0-6094 GCA_964628545.1 uncultured Pseudomonadales bacterium
GGGCTCGAGGCCCAGATTTCGGGCCATGATCATGAGGTCCATGGCCATGTCGGTCTGGCAGCCGAACTTGCGGGACAGCGGCCAGTCCGCCGTCTGGGAACCTTCGGTGAGGACGCGCACGTACACCTTGGACCCGGGAGCGGCTTTCGCGATGTTGCGGACGTCCGCTTCCGAGTCGGTAGCAAACATGCGCACGCCGCGCTCGTAAAAGTAGCGGATATCGCGCGCCTTTTTGATGGTGTTGCCATAGCTGACCCGCTCGGGGCCGACGCCGAGGCTCATGACGCGGTCGAGCTCGTAGATCGACGCGATGTCGAAGCAGGACCCGCGGTCGCGGAGCAGCGCAATGATTTCGGGTGCGGGGTTCGCCTTGACCGCATAATAGATGCTGGCGAACGGGAAGGTTGTCAGAAGCTCGTCGTACTGCTGTCCCACCGTCGCGGTGTCGACCACCAGGAAGGGCGTCTCCCGGGTGTCCGCGAAGGCCTTGATCCTCTCGAAGGTTCCGGCATCGTAGTAGTCGGTGATGGCAGTGGTCACTGGTCGAGCGTCTCCCCGCTGGTCAAGTGAAAAAACCGGCGCATGGTAGGACCGAACCCCCCCCCTGCATAGGTGTTGGTGCGGTTTTTTTTGCGCGTCTCGGCAAACCCCGAACGCGCTGCGGACGCAGCGTATCCCCGAAGACCGGAAGCGAGGATGATGCGCCCGCGGGACCACCACCACCCCGCCCGAAGCAGGCAGCCCAGATGACGACCGAACGCTTCGATTCTCCGTGCATTCGCGTGTGCAGCATCGAGCCCGAAACCGGGCTCTGCAGCGGCTGCGCGCGCACCCTGCAGGAGATCGCCGTCTGGTCGCGGCTGACCGCGTCGGAGCGTCAGGCAATCATGTCGACTCTGCCCGCGCGCCGGCCGCCGCCGAACCCGGGCCCCCCAGAATCACCGGATCGATGACCACCTGAAAGCCAGCCGCCTTGCGCGCCGGCCCCCCGCGTGCAAGGCTCGCCGCCCCTGTGCTGCTGGATCTGCCATGACCGCCGAGCTTTACCTGCGCAAGGACGAGGATCGACGCCTGCGGGCCGGTCACGTCTGGGTGTACAGCAACGAGATCGACACCGAGCGTTCGCCGCTGCGTCAGTTCAGCCCGGGCGATCCGGTCGACGTCATCAGCAGCCGCGGGCAGTGGCTCGGTCAGGGTTACATCAACCCGAACACGCTGATCGCAGCGCGCATCGTCAGCCGCGACCGCGCGCATCCGCTGGATCGCTCGCTGCTGGTACACCGGCTCAACATCGCGCTTTCGCTGCGCAGCCGCCTCTACGCAAAGCCCTACTACCGACTGGTGTACGGCGAATCGGACGGGCTGCCGGGCCTGGTGGTGGATCGGTATGGGGATGTCCTGGTGGCCCAGCTGACCACGGCGGGGATGGATCGGCACCGAGCCGACGTGCTCGAGGCGATGGACAAGGTGATTGCGCCGCGCGCCATCATTCTGCGCAATGACGTTGCCGCGCGCGCCAC
Source organism: uncultured Pseudomonadales bacterium (assembly GCA_964628545.1). Lineage (GTDB taxonomy): Bacteria > Pseudomonadota > Gammaproteobacteria > Pseudomonadales > Azotimanducaceae > UBA7803. The sequence goes on from CAZVMA010000169.1 coordinate 1,521, forward strand.
CGAGGGGCTGCCACAGTCGGTCGAGGTGGCGTCCGGCGACGCTCCGACCGAACTGGTTGTCCAGGAGGGCGACGCCACGTTTGTCCTGCCTGCGGAGGACGGGCAGAAGACCGGCTGGTTCTTCGATCAGGCGGCAAACCGGGACCGATTGCTGCGTCATGTCGCCGGACGCTCGGTGCTGGACGTGTTCTCGTATGCCGGCGGCTGGGGCATTCGAGCGGCCCAGGCGGGCGCCACGGCCGTCACCTGTGTGGACAGCTCCGAGCGGGCGCTTGGCTGGGTGAGCGCGAACGCGGAACGCAACGGGGTCGCCGACCGCGTCGCGACGGTGAAGGGTGATGGGTTCGAGGTGCTGCGGGAGCTGCGCACCAGCGGCACGCGCTTCGATGTGGTTGTGCTCGACCCGCCAGCCTTCATCAAGCGCCGCAAGGACGCCAAAGAGGGCCAGCTCGCCTATCGCCGGCTGAACGAAATCGCGCTGACCCTGCTCAATCGCGACGGCCTGCTGGTATCAGCATCGTGCTCCTACCATCTGGCGGCCGAGGATCTGCTGCGCACGGTACAGTCCGCCGCGCGCGCCAACGATCGCATGCTGCAATGCCTGGAGGCCGGGCAGCAGGGGCCGGACCATCCCGTGCACCCCGCAATTCCGGAGACCGCATACCTGAAGGCGTTCTACCTGCGCGTGCTGCCAACAATGTAGCGGCAAGACCAGGCTCAGCCGTCCAGCAGCCCCTGATCCAGCAGCAGCGCGTCCGGGCTCGGGTCGCGGCCGCGAAACAGCCGGTATACCTCGATGGCGGGCAGACTGCCGCCAAGCCCAAGCACGGTCTCGCGAAACCGCTCGGCCACATTGCGCACGGCGGTTTCGTTGTCGAGCCCCACCTCGCGAAACGCGGCAAAGGCGTCCGCCGCCAGCACTTCCGCCCACTTGTAGGAGTAGTAGCCGGCCGCATAGCCGCCGGCGAACAAGTGCCCAAACGCAGGCAGCTGACTTTCCTCGGGCAGCAGAGGCACCAGCAGCGTGCTGTCCGCGATCTCGCGCTCGACGGCAAACGGCGAGGGTTCGTTCGCGTCCGGCGCGTGACCGCAGATCTCATGCAGACGCAGGTCGGTCTTCGCGAAAAACAGCTGCCGCAGCGTCGCGTTGCCGACCATGAAGTTGCGGCTGGCGATGATGCGGTCGATGGTGGCGTCGTCGAGCGGGGCTCCGGTCTGGTAGTGACTGGTCATATCGCGCAGGAACGGCTTGTGCTCCATCCAGTACTCGTTGAACTGGCTTGCCAGCTCTACCGCGTCCCACTCGACCAGGTTCATGCCGGACGCCCCGCCCTCATCGATCTCGGTGAACATGTGCTGGGTCGCATGGCCGAACTCATGGAACAGCGTGCGTACTTCATCCAGCGACATCAACGCCGGCTCACCGTCTGCCGGCGGGCGGCCGTTCATGACAAACAGCGCCACCGGCAAACAGGCCGCCGCTCCGGGTGCGGCCAGCAAGCGGGTGCGATCGACGACCGTGTTCATCCACGCGCCGCCGCGCTTTTCGCCCGGGCGTGCATACGGATCCATGAAGAAGCCGGCGATCACCCGCTCGCCGCGCCGAACTTCATAGAACTCGACGCTGTCATCCCACACCGGCACGCTGCCGGCGGGTACCTGCCGGATCTCGACGTCATAGAGTTTCCGGATCAGGCCGAACAGGCCGGCCATGACCCGCGGCAGCTGGAAGTAGGCGCGCAATGCTTCGCCGTCGTAGTCGTAGCGGGCTTCGCGCTGGCGTTCGCTCCAGAACGCGATATCCCACGGCGCCAGTTCGGCAGGCGCATCGGCTGATGAAGCGGCAAAGGCGCGCAGCGCCACCAGCTCGCGCTCTGCGGCCGGGCGCGCTGCTCGCTCGAGACGCTCCAGCAGCGCCCAGACCGATGCCGGAGTCGGCGCCATCTTGGCGTCGATGCTGCGTTCGGTGTGCGAGGCGAACCCGACCAGCCCCGCCTGCTCCTGTCGCAGGCGCAGAATCTCCTCGAGCACGGGACGGTTATCGTAGGCCTCCGACATGCCGCGCGCGCGAAACGCACGATAAAAGCGCTCGCGCAGACCACGATGCCGCCCATGCTGCGCGACCGCCATGTAGTTCACTCCGTTGATCACGAAGTACCAGGGGCCCGAGGCTTCGTTGGCTTCGACAACGCCATCCTCGTGCGCCGTGCGAACCGCGAGAGCCAGCACGGGCGGCGGTACGCCAAGCACCTCGTCCGGGTCGGTTACGATCAGCCGCGAGTCCTTCTCTTCCTTCACCAGCTGGGTCTGAAACCGGTTCGACAGCTCGGCCAACGCTTCACCAATGGCCTGATAGCGCGCTTGCGCCTCGCCCTGAAGGTGCACGCCGCCTCGCTCCATGATGCGGATCGACTCATCGAGAATGCGCCGCTGCGCCGTGTTCAGCGTCTGCGCGGCCGGCCCGTCGCGCAGGGCCTGCATCGCGTCGTAGACCGGTCGGCTCTGGCCAATACGGGTGATCAGCGCCACGTACGCGGGCCGCACCGCGTCGTAGGCCGCCTGCAGCGCATCGGTGTACTTGACGCTGGTGAGGTGCATGACCGCACCAAAAGCGCGCCCGAGCCGATCCTGCAGCCGCTCGAGCGGATCCATGAGCGTCTCCCAGCGCGTGGCCTCGTTCCGGCTACAGGCGGCTTCGAGCCCGTCGAAAGTAAGCTCGGTCTGCTGCAAGAGCGCGCGCAGCCCGGGCTCGACCCGTTCCGGCTGAATGCCTGACCAAACAGGCAGGTGGCCGATGTGCCCCAGCTGAACCGTGGCCTCGAGCACCGCCAGATCGGCGGTGCCAGTGTGTGCGTCTGTCATGCTTGTCTCCTGTCCTTGAGGCTCAATCCAGCGCTGGCTGTTGGGCGAACCCTGTTTAGTGAACCCCGTTCGGCGGCCCGGGTTCCGGGCGCAGCACCTGTCCGTATCTGGCTATCTCCGCACCCGCTTCGCGCGCGACGCCGCCGTTCACGATGACGACATCAAACCCGGTCGCCTGTGCAAACGGCGTGGTGTACGAGGCGGGCGCCGAGACCCGCGACGGATCGAACAGCACGAGGTCGGCCGCGAGACCCGGCGCGACGCGGCCGCGATCGGGCAGACCCAGGATATCGGCCGGCAAGCTGGTCATCTTGCGCACCGCCTCGGCCAGGGCCAGCCGCTGCCGGGCCACGACGTCGACCTCGATCACGCGCGCGAAGGTGCCGTGCCCGCGCGGATGAAATGCCGTGGGGCTGCCGTCAGAGGCAATTGCGACATGAGCATCGATCAGCAGCCGCTCCTGCAGCGCCTCATCCATGACGAAATACGCGGCGCTGGCGCCCTCGGGGCCCAGGTCTTCGAGCAGCACCTGCTCGAAGGGCTTGCCGAGGGATTCCGCGAGTTCGGCAAGCGTGCGTCCGGCGTGGGGCGGCGTGCCCAGCAGCGTGGCCCCCGGGCCGTTGCGCGCGTTCACCCGGTCGCGCAGCCACTGCGTCAACTCACGTCGGCGCTCGGGGGTCAGCTCACGAACCTCGGCGTCGGTTTTCGCCCAGGGCGGAAACAGCAGGTCGAGGCCGGTGTAGCTTGCCGTGTAAGGATACAGATCGGCCGTGACTTCGACGCCGCCGCGCCGGGCCATGTCGAGCTGGCCGAGAATGGCTTCTGCCCGCGCGCTACCGTAACCGAATACGGATTTGAGGTGGGCAACGTGCACCCGAGTGTGCAAGCCGAGACGCAACAGCTCATCCAGCGCCGCCGGCAGGGCGGCATCATCCTCGCTGCGCAGGTGGCTCATGATGACGCGATCGCGGGCGCCCACCACCCGCGCCAGCGCGCGCAGTTCGAGTTCCCCGGCGTGAAGGCCGGGCGCGTACTCAAGCCCGAGGCTGAGGCCGTAGGCATCGTCCAGCGCGGCTTCGAGCGCCGTCAGCATCGCATCCGTCTGCGCCACGTCGGGGATGGGCGCGTCGCCGACACCCGCTGCAGCGCGCAAGGTGCCGTGTCCGACCAGAGTGGCGACGTTCAGCGCGGGTCGAGCGGCAGCCACGGCTTCCTGCCAGGCGCGCAATCCACCGGTGTCGGGGCTCTGGCCATCCTGACCGAGCACAATGGTCGTAACACCCATGGCGAGAAAGTTTTCGAAGGTCGGCGTGGCGAGCGGATCGCCGTGAGCGTGCAGATCGATGAAGCCCGGTGCGAGCACGCGCCCCTTGGCGTCGATCACACGCGTCGCGCGCGGCAGCGGCGTGCCGGGCGCATGCACCGCGGCTATGCGGCCCGCAGCAATCGCGACACTCGCCGCTCGCGGCGGCGCGCCGCTGCCATCCAGCAGCAGCGCATTCTGCACCAGTAGATCGACCGAACCGGGTGACGCGATGGCCAAAGCGCCGCCCGAGACAGACAACGCGGCCGCGAGCAGGGCCCCGAACGTTGCGCTGACGACGCGACTGATCTGCACGACGGTGTTCCTCGATGGCGACCCGATGGCGCGCACCATTATGCCCGAAGGCAGGAAGCGGCTGGATCGGGTCGAATGCGCATGTGATCATCCA
>CAZVMA010000170.1:0-5513 GCA_964628545.1 uncultured Pseudomonadales bacterium
GCGGCGCGTGGCAGCCGGTACGTACCGTCTACGATACGACGGTCGGACGAGCACTGTTCTACGAGGTCGTGCCGAAGCAACTGCCGTTTGAGATGGTCAACAAGGCGTTGGGTAAGAAGGCAATTTCGGGCCTGATCAACGCGTGCTATCGCAACGTTGGCCTGAAAGAGACGGTCATTTTCGCTGACCAGCTGATGTACACCGGGTTCGCTCACTCAACCGCATCGGGCGCGTCGATCGGCGTTGAAGACTTTGTCATCCCGCAGGAGAAGAAGCGGATCATTGATGAGGCCGAAGCCGAGGTCGCCGAGATCGAGTCGCAGTATGCGTCCGGTCTCGTCACCCAAGGCGAGAAGTACAACAAGGTCGTCGACATTTGGTCGCGGGCGAATGACCTCGTGGCGCGCTCGATGATGGAGGGCATTTCCAAGGAAGTGGTCCGCGATCACGCCGGCCAGCCCCTTCACGACGAAGCGGGTCGGGAGGTCGTCCAGGATTCTTTCAACTCGGTCTTCATCTACGCCGACTCTGGCGCTCGGGGTTCCCCCGCCCAGATCCGGCAGCTGGCCGGCATGCGCGGACTGATGACCCGTCCCGACGGCAGCATCATCGAGAACGCAATCACCGCGAACTTCCGCGAAGGCCTGTCGGTGAACGAGTACTTCATCTCGACGCACGGGGCGCGCAAGGGCCTTGCGGATACTGCGCTCAAGACCGCCAACTCGGGGTATCTGACTCGCCGTCTGGTCGACGTTGCTCAGGATGTCGTGATCACGGAGCCCGATTGCGGAACCCAAGAAGGGTTGCTCGTGTCCGCCATCATCGAAGGCGGCGATGTGGTCGAGCCGCTTGGTGATCGCGTTCTCGGTCGGGTCGTTGCCCAGGACGTTTACCAGGCGGACGGCAAGACGCTGATCGTCGAAGCAGGCGTCATGCTGGACGAAAGCTGGATCGAGCGCATCGACCTGGCGGGTGTCGACCAACTCCTGGTCCGGTCGCCGATAACGTGCGAAACCCGTCACGGCGTCTGCTCGAAGTGCTATGGCCGCGATCTGGCGCGAGGGCACCTGGTGAACGTGGGCGAGGCGGTTGGCGTTATCGCCGCCCAGTCCATCGGCGAGCCCGGCACGCAGCTGACCATGCGGACCTTCCACATCGGCGGTGCTGCATCGCGGGCGACGGCCATCGACAGCATTCAGGTCAAGCACGGCGGCAGCGTGCGTCTTCATAATCTGAAGACGGTCACGCGTGTATCCGGCGAACTGGTCGCGGTTTCTCGCTCCGGTGAGATCGCAATCGCCGACGCACAAGGCCGTGAACGGGAGCGTTACAAGCTGCCATACGGGGCGGTCTTGACCGTCGCCGAGCGTGATGAAGTTGCGTCCGGGCAGGTGATCGCTCAGTGGGATCCGCACACCCATCCGATTGTCACGGAAGTGGCCGGTATCGTGAATCTTCAGGGCATGGAGGAAGGTCTGTCGATCAATCGTCAGACTGACGAGCTCACGGGCCTGACCAACATCGTAGTGCTCGATCCCAAGGATCGGCCTAGCGCAGGTAAGGATTTGCGCCCGGCGGTGGCTCTGCTGGATGCGTCGGGCAAGTCCGTGCTGCTGCCCGGCAGCGATCTACCTGCGAACTATTTCCTGCCGGCGAACGCCATTCTCAGTCTCGAGGATAGCTCCGCAGTTGGGGTTGGCGACATCATTGCCCGTATCCCGCAGGAGAGCTCGAAGACGCGGGACATCACCGGTGGTTTGCCGCGGGTGGCGGATCTGTTCGAGGCCCGCAAGCCGAAAGAGCCTGCCATCCTCGCCGAGTGTTCAGGTGTGGTGAGCTTCGGGAAGGAAACCAAGGGCAAGCGTCGATTGATCGTTTCGCCGCCGGACGCCGATCCGGTGGAGACGCTGATTCCCAAGTGGCGCGCCATCAGCGTGTTCGAAGGCGAGCAGGTACAGAAGGGTGAGACGGTTTCCGACGGTCCGCCGAACCCGCACGACATGCTGCGCTTGAAGAGCGTGGCTGAGCTCGCCGAATACATCACCAACGAGATTCAGGAGGTCTACCGCCTGCAGGGCGTGACGATCAACGACAAGCATATCGAGGTGATCGTGCGGCAGATGCTGCGCAAGGTTGAGATCCTCGATCCGGGTGAGTCGACCTTCATTCGGGGTGAGCAGACCGAGTACGTCGCGGTGCTGGAAGCTAACGATGCCCTCCGGGCGGAAGGTAAGCAGCCCGCCAACTTCGAGCGTCAGCTCCTGGGTATTACCAAGGCGTCGCTGGCGACTGAATCGTTCGTCTCGGCAGCATCGTTCCAGGAGACAACGCGAGTGCTTACCGAGGCTGCCGTCACCGGCAAGCGCGATTTCCTGCGAGGATTGAAGGAGAACGTCGTGGTCGGCCGCCTGATTCCGGCAGGAACAGGGTTGGCATACCACAGCGAACGTCGACGCAAGCGAGCCGAACTGATCGCAGCGCGCACTTACAAGGAGCAAGGTGCGACGGCCGATCAGATCGAGCAAGCGCTGTCCGAGGCCTTCGGCGCGGTGGATTGACAAGAGGGCGCCAACGGGACGCCGTTGCTTAGCTCGGGGCGCGCGATTAGAATCGCGCGCTCGCTCGAGCCGGCACCGGGTAACCGTCGGCACCCGTTACGTGCAGGTTAGAAGTTTTGGAGTAAACATGGCCAGAATCAGCCAGCTCGTCCGCAAGCCGCGCAAGCGTCCGGTCGAGAAGAACATTGTCCCAGCCCTGCAGGGCTCGCCCCAAAAACGCGGCGTTTGTACCCGCGTATACACGACCACGCCGAAGAAGCCGAACTCGGCGCTGCGAAAGGTCTGTCGGGTGCGGCTCACGAACGGCTACGAAGTGACGTCGTATATCGGCGGCGAAGGCCACAACCTTCAAGAGCACTCTGTGGTCTTGATCCGCGGCGGTCGGGTGAAGGATCTGCCCGGCGTGCGCTATCACACCGTGCGCGGCACGCTGGACACCTCGGGTGTATCGGCTCGGCGTCAGGGCCGCTCCAAGTACGGGGCGAAGCGTCCTAAGTAAGGTGCAAGGCCAGGCGGCCGAAGGAAATCTGTTCGAAAACGGCCCTGCTGCGCAGGGCCCTCCAGTAAGGCCCCGGGCTCGTTAATGCGGCGCCCGATGGGGATCAACCTGAATCCGGGAGTAAAGACATGCCAAGACGTCGCGTCGTCGCGAAGCGGGAAATCCTGCCCGACCCCAAGTATCACAACCAGACGGTTGCCAAGTTCATCAACCACGTCATGGAAAGCGGCAAAAAGGCCGTTGCCGAGCGCATCGTGTATGGTGCCTTGTCGCGTATCCAGGACCGTGGCGCGACCAATCCGGTCGAGGTATTCGAAAAGGCTCTCGAGGCTGTCGCACCCTACGTAGAGGTCAAGGCTCGCAGGGTCGGCGGCGCCACCTATCAGGTACCGGTCGAGGTTCGTCCGGCCCGTCGGCAGGCGTTGGCCATGCGGTGGCTCGTTGATTACGCGCGAAAGCGCGGCGAGAAGTCGATGGCTGCTCGGTTGGCTGGCGAATTCATGGACGCAGCTGAAGGCCGAGGGTCTGCCGTGAAGAAGCGTGAAGATACGCACCGGATGGCGGAAGCCAACCGCGCGTTTTCGCACTATCGCTACTAGGGCCTGCGGCACACTAGGCGTTACGCGCCCGAACCGGGCGCACTGTAATCTGTTAACAGGAATGGTGCGGTAGTCTGCGCCGCCTGGTAGTCATTCACGGAGAGCACGATGGCTCGCAAGACCCCAATCTCGCGATACCGGAATTTTGGTATCACGGCCCACGTGGACGCAGGGAAGACCACCACGACCGAGCGCGTGCTGTTCTATACCGGCTTGTCGCACAAGATCGGCGAAGTCCACGACGGCGCCGCCACCATGGACTGGATGGAGCAAGAGCAGGAGCGCGGCATCACCATTACCTCCGCTGCGACGACCTGCTTCTGGAAGGGCATGGACCAGCAGTATGACGAGCACCGGCTCAACATCATCGACACCCCTGGTCACGTTGACTTCACGATTGAGGTCGAACGCAGTCTGCGCGTATTGGACGGTGCTGTGGTTGTGTTCTGCGGCACTGCTGGCGTCGAGCCGCAGTCGGAAACGGTATGGCGGCAGGCGAACAAGTACGGCGTCCCGCGTATCGTGTTTGTGAACAAGATGGACCGCCCCGGCGCCAATTTCCTTCGCGTCGTCGGTCAGATCAAGCAGCGCCTCGGGGCCAGCGCAGTACCTGTGCAGATCTCCATCGGCGAGGAAGAGAACTTCAAGGGCGTCATCGATCTGCTTCGCATGAAGGCGATTCTTTGGAACGAGGACGATCAGGGTTTGAGCTACAAGCTCGAGGACATCCCCTCCGAGCATGTTGAAAGCGCGGAAAAATGGCGCGAGAACATGATCGAAGCCGCGGCTGAAGCCAACGAAGAGCTGATGACGAAGTATCTCGAGGGCGAGGAGCTGACGGCGGACGAAATCCGCGCAGGACTGCGACAGCGCACGCTCTCGGGCGAGATCGTGCCCGCACTCTGTGGCTCGGCGTTCAAGAACAAGGGTGTTCAGGCCATGCTTGACGCCGTGATCGACTACCTGCCGGCGCCGACAGAAGTCCGCTCGATTGAGGGGACGCTGGACGACGACGAAACCACGGCCAGCCGCAAAGCCAGCGACGAAGAGCCTTTCGCGGCTCTTGCGTTCAAGATCGCAACGGACCCGTTTGTTGGAACGTTGACCTTCTTCCGCGTCTACTCGGGTGTTCTCGAGTCGGGTTCGCAAGTCTATAACCCGGTCAAGGGACGCAAGGAGCGTATCGGCCGGATGGTGCAGATGCACGCGAACCACCGGAACGAGATCAAGGAAGTTCGCGCGGGCGACATTGCGGCGGCGATCGGTCTGAAGGACGTCACCACCGGCGACACGTTGTGTGACGTCAATAACGTCATCACTCTCGAGCGGATGGAGTTCCCCGAGCCCGTGATCTCGGTGGCGGTCGAGCCGAAGTCGAAGGCTGACCAGGAGAAGATGGGTGTTGCGCTGGGCAAACTGGCACAAGAAGACCCGTCGTTCCGCGTGCGGACAGATGAAGAATCTGGCCAGACGATCATCTCGGGCATGGGCGAGCTCCATCTCGACATCATTGTCGACCGCATGCGTCGCGAGTTTGGGGTCGAGGCCAACATCGGCAAGCCCCAGGTTGCGTATCGCGAAACGATCAGAGGTTCGGTGGAAGCCGAGGGCAAGTTTGTTCGTCAGTCTGGTGGTCGAGGGCAGTACGGCCATGTCTGGATCAAGCTCGAGCCGCTTTCGGGTGAGGACGACATCCACTACGAGTTCGTCGATGAAGTGGTCGGCGGCGCAATCCCGCGGGAATACATCCCGGCCGTTAACAAAGGCATCCAGGAGCAGATGGGTAACGGCATTCTCGCCGGTTATCCCCTGATCGACTTCAAGGTCACCCTTTTCGACGGGTCGTTCCACGAGGTC
>CAZVMA010000170.1:5523-6010 GCA_964628545.1 uncultured Pseudomonadales bacterium
GTTTGATGGCTCCTTTCACGACGTGGACTCCTCGGAAATGGCGTTCAAGATCGCCGGCTCCATGGCGCTGAAGGCTGGCGCGCTCAAGGCGAAGCCGGTACTCCTCGAGCCGATCATGGCCGTCGAGGTGGTCACTCCCGAAGACTACATGGGCGACGTGGTCGGCGATCTGAACCGGCGTCGCGGGCTGATCAACGGTATGGACGAGAACCCGTCCGGCAAGATCGTCCGCGCCGATGTTCCGCTGTCCGAGATGTTCGGGTACTCCACGGATTTGCGCTCCGCCACGCAGGGGCGCGCGAGTTACACGATGGAGTTCACTCGTTATTCGGAAGTGCCGGACAACATCGCTCAGGCCATCATCAAGAAGTAAAGCAGTACCGGGTCATCTCAAAGCACCAACCAGTACACGGATCAGTAGGGTAAAACACAATGTCCAAAGCCAAGTTTGAGCGCAAGAAGCCGCACGTGAACGTGGGAACGATTG
>CAZVMA010000171.1:0-2851 GCA_964628545.1 uncultured Pseudomonadales bacterium
GGCCGCGCCTGGAGGCGTTGAACCCGCGCCTGATCATGGCCCAGATCTCGGGTTACGGGCTTGCGGGCCCGGAAGCCGAACGTCCGGCGTTCGACCTGACGGGCTGGTTCGCCCGTACCGGTATCCTCGACATGATGCACGAGAAGGACGTAGCGCCGACCTTGCCCGCGGGAGGGGTCGGCGACCACGCCACCGCCATGACGCTGTTCGCCGGCATCATGATGGCCCTGTACCGACGCGATCGCACCGGTCGGGGCGGCATGGTGTCCACCTCGCTTGCGGCCACCGGTACCTGGGCCAACGGGCTGAACCTGCAGGCCGTGCTCGCTGGCGTCGACAACGCGGCGCGGCGCGATCAGGAAGGGTGGTCGAACCCGGTGCAGAACGTTTATGCGACGCGCGACGGCCGCCACATCCTGCTGGCGGTGCAGAACATTCCGCGCGACTGGCCGCGACTGGTTGATGCGGTTGAGGCGCACACGTGGCGGGACGACCCGCGCATGCAGCCGGTGAAGCCCTTGTTCAGCAACCGGGTGTACGCGCGCGCGGAGATTGCTCGCGTATTCGCTGCGTTCGATGCGGACGCGCTCTGTGCGCGGCTTGAGCGCGCGGGCATCGTGCATAGCCTGATCGCCCGCAATGCAGAGGTGATCGAGGACGCACAGCTGCAGGCCAACCAGGTCTTCGTGCCGTTCGTGGATGGTCCGCCCGGCGTAGAACGCACGCTGGCCACCCCGATCGCCCTCTCGGGCGAGACGCCTCGGGCGCCCGAAAGGGCGCCGCGCATCGGCGAGCATTCCCGGGAAATCCTGGCCCAGCACGGCTTCCCGCAGCATGAAATCGATGCGCTGGCCGCGGCTGGCGTGATCAAGGTCGGTTCATGAATGGCATGATCGAAGCGCACTCGCAGGGGCAGTGGCTGACCCGGTTCTCGGTACCGAAAATGGATTGCCCAAGCGAAGAGCGCCTGATCCGTCTGGCGCTCGATGGTCATCCCGACGTTCTCTCCATCCGCTGTTATCTCGATGCCCAGGAAGTGCATATCGGGCATCACGGCCCGGTTGCGGACGTTGCGGCGCGGCTCGAGACGCTGGCGCTGGGCGCGCGTCCGGTCGAGACCCTCTGGCAGGCGGGTGCCGACGCCGCCAGTGCCGGCGCTCGCGGCGACGAACAGGCGCCGCGCGGCAGCCCGGGATCGGCGGGCGCGCAAGACGCCGCAGAGCGCCGCGTGCTCGTGTGGGTGCTCGGCATCAACCTGGCGATGTTTCTGATCGAGAGCGTGGCCGGGCTGCTCGCGCAGTCGAGCGGGCTCATGGCTGACGCGCTTGACATGCTGGCCGACGCGGCCGTGTACGGTATGGCGCTTTGGGCCGTGGGCCAGGGCGCATCTGCACAGGGGCGGATTGCCCGCGTTGCGGGTCTGCTGCAGGCCGCGCTGGCGGTGGGCCTGCTGCTCGATGTCGCGCGGCGATTGGTGTTCGGCAGCAACCCCGAGGCGCCGCTGATGATCGGGGTGGCGCTGCTTGCGCTCGTCGCCAACGTCGCCTGCCTCGGATTGCTGGCCAGGCATCGCGACGGCGGGGTCCACCTGCGCGCCAGCTGGATTTTTTCGAGCAGCGACGCCTTGGCTAATCTGGGCGTCGTCGTCGCCGCGGGTTTGGTGCTGTGGACGGGCTCGAATCTGCCCGATCTCGCAGTGGGGGCGCTGATCGGCGTGCTGGTGCTGGAGGGTGCTCGCCGCATCCTGCGTTTGCGCGTCGATCGCGCGGGCTGACCAACCGGGGCTCGGCAACGAGCGGGGGAAGACCATGGGCGAATTCCGGACCATCCTGTACGAAGTAGACGCGGGCCGTGCGCGCATCACGCTCAACCGGCCCGACAAACTGAACGCACTGTCCCTGGAGCTGCAGGCCGAGCTGAACGAGGCGCTCTGGGAAGCCGACAACGATACGGACGTGCACTGCGTGATCATTCGCGGCGCCGGCCGTGCCTTCAGCGCCGGCTACGACCTGTCTGGCGGCGGCGCCCGGGTTCCGGTTTCGCGAATCGAAAGCCAGGAGCGGCGCTATCGGGGTGGTCGCTCGATCGATGACGATGCCTGGCAGCTCGAGCGCGCGCAGCGTCTGCGCATGGCGATCTTCGACATGCACAAACCCTCGATCGCCCAGGTGCACGGCTACTGTCTCGCGGGCGGCACGGACATCGCGCTGATGTGCGACATGGTGATCGCGGCGGAGGACGCCACCTTCGGGTTTCCCCCCGCGCGCGATCTGGGGGCCTTGCCGAACAATTTCTGGCTGTATCACGTCGGCCCACAGTGGGCCAAGCGGCTGACTCTGACCGGCGATACGGTCACCGGGCGCGAAGCGCAGCAGATCGGCCTGGTGCTGAAAGCGGTGCCTGCTGAATTGCTCGAAGCGGAAGTCGAGCAACTGGCCGACCGCATGGCGCTGATCGACCCCGATCTGCTGGCCGCGAACAAGCGCATTATCAACCTCGGCATGGAGTTGATGGGTGCTCGTACCCTGCAGCGACTGGCGGCGGAAAACGACGTACGCGGCCACAACACGGCGGCCGCGCGAAACTATATGAAATCGGTCTCCGAGCGCGGGCTAAAAGCCACGCTGCGCGCCCGCGACGCGAAGTTCGGCGACGGCCGCGCGCGGGTGGACGGACCCGAGCGCAGGGATGCAGACGGTCGGCTTATCGACGAATGAGGCGTTCGGGAATGCCCGCGCGCGCTACTCGCGCTGCCACCAGAACGGTTTCAGCGTGCGCGAACCGGTGACGGTCTCGGCCAGCGTGCCGCCGGTGAGCACGCGACCATTCTGGATGACGAACGCGATTTTCT
>CAZVMA010000171.1:2871-5952 GCA_964628545.1 uncultured Pseudomonadales bacterium
CGGGTCGCCCTCGACCACCACCAGGTCGGCAAGCTTACCGGGCTCGATCGAGCCCAGATCAGCGTCCAGGCCGAGGTAGCGCGCAGGATTGCGGGTGGCTGCCGCCAGCGCCTGCAGGTTGGACATGCCGCCGGACGTGAACGCCCACATTTCCCAGTGCGCAGCCAGCCCTTCACGCTGACCGTGCGCGCCGATGTTGACGGCGATGCCTTGTTCCGCCAGTGCTCGGGCACTTGCCGCCGCATCGCGGACCGGCTGATAGTCGCTTTCCGGCGCCAGGGTGCGACGCACCGCGCGTGCTTCCAGCACATCTGGCGGCACGAATCGCGCGAGCAGCGGGTGGCGCCACACCTCGTCGCGCTGATAGTAGTAGTGCTCGACGCCGAGCCCCCCGTAGGTCACCACCAGGGTGGGCGTGTAGCCAACGCCGGTGGCGGGCCATAGCGTCATCACGTCCTCGTAGAAGCGCTCGCCCGGCATGTTGTGCTCGAGGCCGGTGTTGCCGTCCTGCAGCAGCGTGATGTCCATGGTGTACAGCGAGCCGCCCTCAGCCACCGTGTTCAAACCGGCTTCGCGCGCGGCGGTGACCACCATCTGCCGCTGGTCGCGGCGCGGTTGGTTGTAGTTCTTGATCGAGATCGCGCCCTGCGCCTGCAGCCGCGCGATATGGCCTCGTGCATCCGCCAGCGTCTTGATGTCGGCCATGCCCTCGGAGCGCGCGCCGTACACGACGTCGCCGGTCGAAAAGATGCGCGGCACCACGATCAGCCCCGCGCGTTGGTATTCGGCCGCCGCAAAGATCTCGGTTGCGTCGTTCGAGGGGTCATGCACCGTGGTCACCCCGAATGCGAGATGAGCGAGCGCGCTCCAGTTCTGCTCGGGTATCAGTCCGTTCGCGCCCTGCGGCCCGTGCGCGTGCGCGTCGATGAAACCCGGCAGCACGGTACGGCCGCCCAGGTCGAGTGTCCGGGTATCCGGCGGCAGCGGCAGCGTTGCGGGTCCGATGGCGGCAATGCGGTTGTCCTGAATCAGGATCGTGCCGTTGTCGATGGTGGTGTCGGCTTCGTCCATGGTGACGATGCGGGCGTTGACCAGCGCGATGCGCCCGCGCGGCGTATCGGCGGGGCGCTCGATGCTGAGGGTCGCGCGTGCCGTTGCGTAGTGCTCTGATTCACCGCGTTTGCCGGCCGCGTCTCGCCGGGTCGCGCCAGGCGTGTTTCGGCGAGCGATGTTCTGGTCTTTCGGGTCAGCCGCCAGATCGACCGTGAACAGGCTGGCGCCCAGCGCGAATGTGGCCGTCGACGAGCCGGACCACGCAGGAAACTCGCCGCCGTCGCGGCTGAGCCGCCGCAGCGGCAGGGCGGTGGTCGACTTCGAGAGTTCAAGCGTGCCGGCCGGCGGCAGCGGCACGGCGTAGATATGGAAATGCTCGCGAAACAGCAGCCAGCGCTGATCCGGCGACACCAGCATGCGGGTTGCGTAAGCCGAGCGGGCAATCACCTGTGGGTCGAGGCCGTCTCGGGTTACGCTCACCAGGTCGTGGGCTGGACCTGACTCGGTCGCGGGCGGCACGTCGCGGGTGAAATAGATGCGCGCGCCGTCGGCCCCGAAATGCGCGTCGCGCCCCGCGCTGACCACGCGGGTGACGGCCCCCCCTGCAACGGGAACGCGCAGAATGCCGGTGATCTCGGACCATTCGGGCGCGGTGAGATCGCCGCCAGACACGGCTTCGAACACCAGTTCGGCGCCGTCGGGCGAAAATCGCGGGTGCAGATAGTGGCCGGGTTCCCGGGTTACCGCGCGTGCGGTACCACCGCGGGCCGGCACCACACGGATTTCGCCAAGCGTGGCGTCAGTCCAGCGCACGAACGCGATCTGCGTGCCGTCACGCGAGAATGACGGATACAGCTCAAACGCGGTCTCGCCATCGTCGGTCAGTCGCTGCGGCTTGCCATTCGGCAAGGCGCGCAGCCACAGGCGGCCGAAGCTCTCGAACACCACGCTGCGGCCGTCCGGCGACACCACCGGAAAGCGGGCCATGCGGGACCGCACCGTATCTGGTGCCACCTCGACCTTGGCGCGGAAAGGCTTGATCGCCTCGCGCGAGTCGACGACGCGAAACGGAATGTCGGTCACCGCCAGGGTGGCCAGATCGACGCGCTGGATGCGCCCCTCCGACCAGAACACGATGCCGCTGCTGTCCGGCAGCCAGGCCATGTTCGGATACACGCCGTGCACGGCCCAGGCCTCCTGCATGTCGCGATCAAGCGGCCCATGCAGGCGCTGCTCCGCGCCTGAAACCAGATTTTTGACGTACAGGGCGGACTGATGCCGGTTATCGCGGCGTTCGCGCTGCACGAAGGCAAGCCACAGCCCATCAGGCGACGGGGTCGGCCGCGCGGCGCCACCGGCGCCGGTGATCACTGTCGTGGTCTCGCGGCGCGTCAGGTCGTAACGCAGGATCGAGAAGGCGCCGCGATTGGAATCCTGGGCGTACTCGAAAACGTTTCCGGGTGATGTGTTCTGGGTGTAGTAGAGCGCGCGTCCGTCCGGCGCGAATACGGGCTCGCCAAGCTCTTTCTGGAACCGGTCGTTCGGCCGCTCGACCACTGGCACACCTTCGCCACCCTCGGGTGCATAGAGCCAGATCTCGCCGGCGCCCAGCGAACGGCGGGTCGTGAAGTGCTTGCGGGCGGCCAGGAAATGGCCGTCCGGGTGCCATGCCGGGTTGCTCGGCAAGCGAAAGTCCTCGTCAGTCACTGGGCGTGGGGCTGACCTTTGGCGCCGCCCTGTCGTCCCGGCCTCGCGGTCGAGCAGCCACACATTGTCGGCGCCGCCCCGGTCTGAGGTGAAGGCAATGCGCCGGCCATCGGGGGAGTACCGTGGCTGCATGTCCCAGGCGAGCCCGCGAGTCAGGGCGCGCGCGGTACCGCCGGCGATGGGAATCTCATACAGGTCGCCGAGCAGATCGAAGACGATATGTCGACCGTCCGGACTGACGTCAACGTTCATCCACGTGCCGGTCGAAACATCGAGCGGCACCTTGATGCGTTCACCGGGTGGCTGGTTGACGTCCCATGC
>CAZVMA010000172.1:0-5950 GCA_964628545.1 uncultured Pseudomonadales bacterium
GTTACGCGCCCGAAATGGCCTACTTCGAGTGCCTGCACGAGCTCAAGCTGATCGTCGACTTCTTCTACGAGGGTGGTATCACCAATATGTGGTACACCGTGTCGAACACGGCGGAGTACGGCGGTCTGACGCGCGGCAGCAGGATCATCACCGACGAGACGAAGGCGGAGATGAAGCGCATTCTGGCGGAAATCCAGACTGGCCGGTTTGCGCGTGAGTTCGTCACCGAGAACCAGGCGGGCGCGCCTACCATCAAGGCGATGCGGCGCATCAGCCAGTCGCACCCGATCGAGGACGTCGGGGCCCGGCTGCGCGGCATGATGCCGTGGATTCAGGCCAGGCGTCTGGTCGACCGCGACAAGAACTGACGTGGGGCGTACGCGCGCGGGCGGTCCGCCGCCTGCCGCGCAATCAAGCACCAGGACAGGAGTGGGAGCATGACCGAACGGGCCAACCCCGCGGACAGCGAACACGGCGCCAGGCCGCAGAGCGACGAAAACGGGGCGCCCGAGGGCCAGCCCTCCGCCGCGCCGCGTTTGCGCGGCATCTATCTGGCACCAAACCTGATCACGACAGGCGCGCTGTTTGCCGGCTTTTACGCCATCGTCGCGGGCATGAACGGCAACTTCATCGGCGCCGCACTCGCCATCTACGTGGCCATGCTGCTGGATACCCTTGACGGTCGCGTCGCCCGCTGGACGAAGACAGAGAGCCGGTTTGGCGCGGAATACGACAGTCTCTCGGACATGGTCGCTTTCGGCGTCGCGCCGGCGCTGGTGGCCTTCTCCTGGGGGCTCGATACGCTCGGTAAACTCGGCTGGTTCTGTACCTTTGTCTACATGGCGTGTGCGGCGCTGCGCCTCGCCCGGTTCAACACCCAGAGCGACCTGGCCTCTTTCACCGGACTGGCCAGTCCGTCAGCGGCCGCGATCATTGCCAGCGCCATCTGGGTGTCCAGCGAGGCCCAGACGGGGGGCGATCCCAGCGTGCTGCATGCGCTGGTGCTGGGTGCGGTCACCTTGGTCGTGGGACTGCTGATGGTGTCCAGCTTTCGCTATTTCTCGCCCAAAGCCTTTGATTTGAAAGGGCGCGTGCCGTTTGTCACGCTGGTCGGCATCACCCTGATTCTGGCCGTGACGGTCGCCGACCCACCGCGGGTGCTGCTGCTGCTCTCGCTGGTTTATGCGGTGTCCGGGCCCGCGACGTACGTCTGGAAGCGCCGCAGGCGGCGCGCGCGAGGTGGCAATTGAGCCTGCCGAATCTGGCGAGCGAGCGCTGCGTGGCATGCCGGCCGGGCGCTCCGGCGGCCACGCCGCAAGAGCGGGCCGAGTGGCTGGCGGCCCTGCCGGGTTGGTCGCTGCGCGAAGAAAACGGCATGCCGGTGCTGGTGCGTCTGTATCGCTGCCAGGACTTCAGTGCCGCGCTGGCCTGCGCGCAGGCGATTGGCGCGCTGGCCGATGCCGCTGATCATCATCCGCGTCTGGTGGTGGAGTGGGGGCGCCTGGAAGTCAGCTGGTGGACCCACGTCATCGGTGGCCTGCATCGGAACGACTTCATCATGGCCGCACGCACGGAAACGGCAGTCGCGGTGCACGGGGGCGTGTAGCGCCCGTACCGCGACGTGACGGTGGCCTCAGCCGGGTGACCCGCGCCGTTTTGCGCTGGCCTCGGCCAGCGCCTGCAGGCACTGCGTGCTGTCGTCCCAACCAATGCAGGCGTCGGTAATGCTCTGGCCATAGGTCAGCGCCTCGCGCGGCGCGATCTTCTGATTCCCTTCCACCAGATTGCTTTCGATCATCACGCCGAAGATACGTCGCTCGCCGTCGGCAACCTGACGGCAGATGTCCGCACAGACGTCGATCTGACGACGGTGCTGCTTCTCGCTGTTGGCGTGGCTCATATCGATCATCACCCGCGCGTCGAGCCCGGCTTTCTCGAGCAGGGTCGACGCCTGCTGCACAGCCGCAGCGCTGTCGTAATTGGTGCGGCCGCCGCCGCCGCGCAGGACGACGTGGCAGTCCGGGTTGCCCGACGTGGAAAAGATCGCCGAGCGCCCTTGCTTGGTGACGGACAGAAAGATGTGCGAGTGCGCGGCCGAATTGATCGCGTCCACGGCGACCTGAATCGACCCGTCGGTACTGTTCTTGAAGCCGACTGGGCAGGACAAGCCGGATGTCAGCTGTCGATGCACCTGGCTCTCGGTGGTGGGGGCGCCGTTGGCGCCCCAGCTGACCAGGTCGCCGATGTACTGGGGCGTGATCGGATCGAGATATTCGGTGCCGGTGCCAAGGCCGCGATCGGTGATGTCCCGCAGCAGTCCGCGCGCCACGCGCAAACCGGCGTTGACCTCGAACGAGTTGTCCAGATGCGGGTCGTTGATCAGGCCCTTCCACCCGACCGTGGTGCGCGGTTTTTCGAAGTAGACCCGCATGATGACGATGAGATCCTGCTCGTGGCGGCGCATCTGTTCCACCAGTCGGTCGGCATACTCCAGCGCGGCACGCGGATCGTGGATGGAGCATGGGCCAATCACCACTACGAGGCGCGGATCGCGACCGTGCAGCGCGTCGGCGATGAGCTTGCGCGTGGTGAAGACGGTGCGCGACGCGTTCGCCGTAATCGGCAGTTCATCGATGAGGTCTGCTGGCGGAATTACTTCCTCCATGCCGGTGATGCGGATGTCATCGGTGAGATATTTCATGGGCGTCGCCTGTGCGCGGGTCTTGTCAACACGCGTGTAGAATACCGTTTTTCCCGAAAGACCGCGTCCGATGCGCGCATCGCTCGACAACGCTACCCGGCTTGCCATTCTGGCCGATCTCGGTATCGACGTCTGGCGCGTGCGCGGTGCTCCGGACCAAACCCCGGACGTGGCCGACTCGACCGCGCCAGTAAATTCGCTGACTGTTGGCTTGGCGCCGGCGCCCCCCCCTTCGCCGCGGGCATCCGCTTCAGCTGCCCCGCTGTCTGCCGAAGTCGCCCCGCCTGGGTCAGCCGCGAAAGCGGAGCCCTCGTCACGGTCGGCTGGATCGGCATCGGCTGCCCCCGGTCCACACGTTCGCCCCGACGCAGCCTTCTCGCTGGTGGCGCTGGGGCAACCCGGCGCGCTGCTGCTGCTCGCCGCTGAACCCGTTGGTCGAGAGGCCCGGTTTGCCCGTGATCTGTTGGCCGCGGCCGCGCGTAACCATCGCGATACGCCGGTGTCGCGACGGTTCGATTGGCCGCCCGCGCCGGGTCTGCCGGGTATCGATCAGCCGGGCGCCAGCGAGCGCGCGTTTGCCGCGTTTCTGGACAAGGCGCGCGCGGATATGGACGCGCGGCACTTGCTGGTTGACCCCATTGTTGCGCCTCGGATTATCAGACTGGGCTTGTCGATGTCCGTGATCACGCTGCCGGTGCTGGCCGATCTGGCGCGCGACGGCAGCGCCAAGCGCGCGCTCTGGGCCGCGCTTGCGTCCCCGTTGGGCGGGCCCTCGGGGTGACGGCCACCGACGGTGGTTCCGCGCTCGGTCTCTCGTTCCGGGCGATGACGACGGCTGATCTCACTGACGTGCTGGTCAACGAGGTGGCCGCCTACCCGTACCCGTGGACGCGAGGTAATTTCGAGGATTGCCTGAAGGAACGGCGCGATTGTCGGCTGCTGCTGGCTGACGCGCGCCAGACCGGGTCACGCCAGACCGGGTCACGCCAGACCGGGTCGCCGGCGAAGACGCCGGCCGTCGTCGGGCACGGCGTGTTGTCCGTGGCCGTTGGCGAGGCGCATGTGCTGAACGTCTGCGTTGCGCCCGCTTGTCAGGGGCAGGGCTTTGGCCGCGCGTTGCTCGATCACCTGCTGGGTCGGGCGCTGGCGCTTCGCGCCGAGGTCGTGTTTCTCGAGGTGCGACCCTCGAACGGCGTTGCCATTGCGCTGTACGAATCGGTTGGTTTCAACGAAATCGGCCGACGGCGCAATTATTACCCCGCAGCCATCGGGCATGAGGACGCGCTGGTGATGGCGCTCGATTTGCGTCTGCTGGATCCAGGGTTTGGCAATGCATTTTCACAAGCGCCGGACCCCTCCCACCCGGCCTGACCCGCTCCGCCAGAGCTTCGGTTGGCGGAGCTCGACGTTCGCGTCCGGTGTCGGGGCGCTATAATCGCCGCCCCCAGAGAGCTTCAGCGCATGCACCAGCAGGATCAGGTCGCGGCCCGCCGCACCTTCGCCATCATCTCGCACCCGGACGCGGGCAAGACCACCATCACCGAGAAGCTGTTGCTGTTCGGCAACGCCATCGCGCTGGCCGGCACCGTCAAGGCGCGCAAATCGGATCGCCACGCCACGTCCGATTGGATGGCGATGGAGCAGGAGCGCGGCATTTCCGTCACAACCTCGGTGATGCAGTTTCCGTATCGCGACCGTGTTGTGAATCTGCTCGATACGCCCGGCCACGAAGACTTTTCGGAAGATACCTACCGCACGTTGACCGCGGTGGACGCAGCGCTGATGGTGATCGACGGCGCCAAGGGTGTCGAACCGCGCACCATCAAGTTGATGGAGGTGTGCCGCATGCGCGACACACCCATCGTTACGTTCGTGAACAAGCTCGATCGCGAGATCCGCGAGCCGGTTGAGGTCATGGACGAGATCGAGGACATCCTGCAGATTCACTGCGCGCCGATGAACTGGCCGCTCGGCATGGGGCGGCAGTTTCGCGGCGTCTACGATCTGCTGGCGGATCGGATCGTCACCTTCGAGCAGGGCCATGGTCACCATATTCATCCCTACCCCGTGATCGAGGGTCTGGACAGCCCCGCGGCCCGCGCCTATCTCGGCAGCGATTACGATGACCGAGTCGCGGAGATCGAGCTGATCCGCGGCGCCAGCCACCCGTTTGACCTCGACGACTATCATGCCGGCACGCTGACCCCGGTGTATTTCGGTACCGCCCTCGGCAACTTTGGTGTGCGCGAGATGCTGGATGGGTTCGTCGAGATCGCGCCCACCCCCCAGCCACGGCGCGGTAACGGGCGTGTCGTGCTGCCGACTGAGGAACGGTTTTCCGGGTTCGTGTTCAAGATTCAGGCGAACATGGACCCGCGCCATCGCGACCGCATCGCCTTCCTGCGGGTCTGCTCCGGTCACTACGAACAGGGCATGAAGATGCACCATGTTCGCCTGGGAAAAGACGTGAAGGTCGCGGACGCGGTCACCTTTATGGCCGGAGATCGGGTGCTGACCGAACAGGCCTGGCCGGGCGACGTCATCGGCCTGCACAACCACGGCACTATTCAGATCGGCGACACGTTCACCGAGGGCGAGCGATTCCGTTTCGATGGTGTGCCGAACTTTGCGCCAGAGCTGTTCCGCCGCGTGCGGGTGCGTGATCCGCTGAAAACCAAGCAGCTGGAAAAAGGGCTCGACCAGCTGTCTGAGGAGGGCGCGAGTCAGGTGTTCAAGCCCCTGCAGCGCAATGAACTGATTGTTGGTGCCGTCGGGTCGCTGCAGTTTGACCTGGTCGCGTACCGGTTGCGCGATGAGTACCGCGCCGATTGTCTGTACGAGGATGCCAGCGTCTATACGGCGCGCTGGGTGCACTGCGACGATCCGAAAAAGCTCGATGAATTTCGGAATCGCAACAGCGAGCATCTGGCGATCGATGGTGGCGGTTACCTCGCGTATCTGGCGCCTACCCGCGCTAATCTGCAGCTCACCCAGGAACGCTGGCCCGACGTTCAGTTTCGGAAGACGCGGGAGCACTGAGGGCCAAGAGCTCCAAGAGCTCCACGCGACTAAAGCCCGGGGAGACCAAAGCCCGAGGAGACCAAATCATGGACGCATGGCTGTCGGCCCGGTTTCGTAGGCTTGGCGAAGATCAGCAGGCAAACCTGCTGGATGGTGCGCTGTTGGTCGCGAGCCTGCTTGATTCGGCGACCGATGAGCCCGCAATCCGCCAGCAGGTAGACGCGCTGG
>CAZVMA010000173.1:0-541 GCA_964628545.1 uncultured Pseudomonadales bacterium
TTTACCGATGCCGACATCGTCAGCGATGAGTAGGCGAACGGTTTCCATCCGTAGAGCCATCAGCAGAGGCACAAGCTGGTATGACCGGGGGCTGACGGCAATGTGGCCAAACGAACGGAATGGCCCTGCACTGGAGCGAAAACCAAGCCTGATGGAATCACGCAGTCTTCGGCAGCTTTCAAAATCGCCATGGCGATTGGGATCCGGTAATGAGAAAGCGGCTTCCGAAATCGATTCCAGCGTGGTGTCAAAACCTGCAATTTCGGCATCGGTCCCACCCAGAGGCCTTGCGACAATGAAATCAGGCTCGGAAGAGTCGAGTACCACCCATTCGCGGTTTCTGGCTTTGATTAAGCTGCCTGAGCTGAATGCCACTTGTTCGTCCTTACTGAGGTAAGAATGTGATCGGGTTATCGACCATCGCCAAAAACGCCCGGGAATTGGTCCACAATTTTACGCCAGTCGGCCTCGTGATGGAAACGTATGACATGGATTCCATAATCTTCAAGCGTTGATTCCAGTTGCCTGTCACGTGTCTGGC
>CAZVMA010000173.1:591-5668 GCA_964628545.1 uncultured Pseudomonadales bacterium
GTAAACAAAGACCGTGTCGTTCTGATAGGTAAAATCAGGCCTCGTCTGATATTTTTGGAAGTACTTCTGAGCCGAAAGCGGCAGCCTGAAACCATTTTCAACCATGAAAGCCAGCCACTGTCGTTCCAGTTGACTGTCGCAGAGATTTTTCAGAGATTCAAAATGATCGGCGAATGAGCTTGGTGTCGGCGAAGCGGTGACCCTGCTGTGGGTTATTTTCAGTAGCATATCCTTAATGATTTGCCGATCCAGAAGTTCGTGATCCATCTGGTTCGCATAATTCATCAGGCACTCATAGCAAGCCGCTTCGCAGCCTGTATCAGATCGATTTGTTTGATTCAGGTCTTCGCCGGTTACAGGGTTAAAATGGCATATCCGCAGGGCCTCGGTTGCTATTTCAGCCATTGCCTCGGGGCTTTCGATAATCTGCCTCAGAATCCCTGCACCACCTTCGGCGGCTTCGTAAATCAGGATTTTCCGACGATCATCTACGGAAGGTAAAGGCTCAGCCGCCAACTCGTTGTCTTCCAGCTGATACACAGCCTGAATGGCTATTTTTATGGCGGCCTGGAACGATGCAAACTGTTCGGGTTGAAGGTTCTCCACTGGTTCTATGACGAGGCAGTTTCTTCGGTCCTCGACATAGGGTACCACCCGCTGTGTGCGATGCCCAATGGAGTCGGCGTGAGTCTGGTCATTCTGGATATGGTCGGATTTTTCCCAATACCCCTTTTCCATATCGAGCACAAAACCAAGGCGGCTTTTATCATTCCGCCTTCTCCAACCCAGGTTGATACGCCAGATGTCGGCAGTGTCTCCGTAGGTTAGCGATAACAGGTGCTTGTTCTGGGAATCGTGTACTTCAGCCGTTTGATAACGGGGCATACCACTGATTTTCTGGAACCTGACCCCGGACCTGATTTCGAACCCGATGCGTGAACGCTCTTCCTCGTCGCTTGTGATCCGGTCGTGGCGTTTTGTGGAAACGTTCTGAAGCCGTAGTAACTGCTCCATCAAGCTCAAATTCAAGCTGTCACAAAACTCGCATCGATTAATGACGACGTTGGGATGCAATTCATGAATATAACCACAGTCCAGGCACTGCTTCACCGAAGTGGTCAATGATCGTGACTGGGTTGATCCGTCCTGGTGTTCTGCAATGGGCAGAATCACTTTATTGACCATATAACGCGAGCCTTCGTGATAAATAATACTCCTCGGGCCGAATTCAGAAATCGCGAGAAAACGTGGCCTGGAGAGGAATTCCTCTTTGGAACGACCACGCCCCCTGGCCGGAATGTAGGCAGAAAGCGGCAACCTTGGGAAACTGTAACCTGGCAGGAATCCTTCACTGGCGAAGTAGCGATAACTGTAAAAATCAGACTGGCTGATGTTATTTGTGTCGGTCAACAATTTTCGCTGTGATTCGGCTTCGCGACGGAGTCGTTCCGATTCATCCCAGGATGCACGCCTGGAGGTGTCGGCAATTATGGCATTATGATAGGCCATCTGTGCATTGGCCGCCCTGAAAAGGCTTCTCCATCGATTGCAGGCTTTATCGAATTCCAGCATGGATTGTTCGATTACCAGCTTTAGCCATTCTTCGTTGAACCAGCTTGCATTTTTCAGCTCGGAACGAATGCTTGCAATAATCTTTAAGGCCTTGTCGTAGGTCGCTTCTTTTAAACCATCCTTGGTCAACCCGGATCGTTTTTCCGGCAAGATGGCTAGTGTTGGATCGACCCCGTTAATGTCCAGAATATCGGTCAGTGAATTACCCAGTGAGACTCCCGATTCTTCCAGCCAGACAGCATGAATATGAGCCTTCACGAGATCTTCGTTCGAGAGATCCAACCTGGGTGGCGTTACTGACCCGGATACCATTTTCTCAGAACGCCTGAAAAAATACTGATCGTGTGAGTTGCCAGACGTGCAATAGGTTAAAACAAAAGCAGGCTGCCCGCTGCGTCCTGCCCGGCCGCTGCGTTGGGCGTAGTTGGCAGGTGTCGGTGGCACATTTCGCATGTTCACCACGTTCAGTTGTCGTATATCTACCCCAAGTTCCATCGTTGGAGAACAGAATAAGACGGGTAATTTGGCTGTCCCGAAATCTTTTTCCCTGATCTCACGCTGCTCGTAAGGTACCTGTGCCGTATGTTCGCGGGCTTCAAACCCTTTGCATTTCATAGCCGCCGCTTTATAGAAATCTACAAAGAACGGGTTTGTCCTTCCGCCGGATTGTGGCGGGTTCGGTACCCTTATTGGATCATGAAACGCCCGGGACCCATCTGCAGAATACCACTGCATCGAGGATGCCAGTAACTGATAGCCGGGAACCTGTTCCGGGCCGTTTGGCTTTTCAGTTTGAACCAGATATTGCCCATCCAGAATTCGGAACAAATCTTTAATGATGCTATCCTTGTCCTGGAGCTTCAGTTGTGCATGACTCGTATAGTAATTCGGAAACGTGCTATAACGACCAAGATATTGGCCAAATCCGCTTCGGCCTGAAATAAAAGTTCCGTGGTGTCGGTCATTTTGCCTTCTGGAACGCGGATAAAAAACCTGGCTTGCTTCCATCGACTCGTTTTCATCAACAGCCCATGGCGACCGTAAACGCTGATTACTCTGCTGTTGAAGTCGCTCAAAAAAATCTGGCTGTAAATATTCGACGTCGATAGCCAATTCGCGACGCATAAAATCCAGCAATACTTTGACAATATTCAAACGATGTTCCGGCATAGCATGGATCAGAGCTGGGTGAGAGTTCTGCCACGACGGCTCATGAGCACAAAATTCATCAAGTGAGGGATATTCGATCTTAAGGAGCCCGCATTGCTCCAGGTTGGGCGAAGTGACCCTCCATCCCCGGCGTAAATCACGGTAAATTCGATAGCCTAATACTTGCCGAAAAGCCTTGTCCGTTTCTATTTTCTGGGCAAACTGCACGCCAGGCTCACGTGCATAGAGATCCACAGGCAATGAGAGTGCATTAAAGACCTTTTGTGCCAGCTCATCATGAGAGAGACCCACGCTACCCGCATCCGTTACGGCTTTGTATATCGCGGCCCTAAGGAGACTGACTTCAATAAAATCGTTGAAGTGCCCGGACTGTAATGAAGCATCCTGGCGATTATCTGTAAAACTGAGCAATTTCTGGGCGTGAGGTTCAAGATTGCTTTCTGTCTTCAGGTACCTGACGGCACTCATTCCTAAAATTGTCGTCGCTGTGCTTCTGCCTCCAGCTGCCAGCGTTGACAGACGACCGAAGTCAGAATCGCCCGATCGTGCTTTATATGAAACCCCACAACAGAGGCAAAACCGGAATGGTTGAGGCATGTAATTGACGCTTACACCATCGTCAGCCAACTTACCGTCAGGAGAGATTCTGAGATTGGCGGGCAAGTAATTCCTGAACGAAGATTTTATAGTCAGTACCCCATTCGACTCATCAGTCCAGTCATCGGGTAATTTTCGATACTGATCAGCAGAAGCATCTGGCCAATCTCCGGAAGAATTCAAATAAACAAAACCAGGCTCCGCTTCTTTATCCGTGTGGTTAAGATCCAATAAATTCCGAGGTTTGAACAATGTCGTATTGTTATCTTTATCAACCATCTTCCAAACAGTGTAATAGTCAGTTCCACATTCTCGGCAGAAGGCGATAGGGAACATGACTTTGTTTCGATCATTCGGGTTATAAAACTGCCCCTTCAGAGAGAACTCCCTTGTTTGCTGGTCTTCCAGAGTTGAGAAAACAGTGTCCCCACGACTGATAAACTGATGTAACCTGAAAGCAAATGGCCGTAAACCTGACTGAGGGTCTGGCTCACAATGATAACCCGCCATAAGCCAGTTTCGAATGCTTATGGCACAATCAGCAGCCGATAATCCTGTGAGGGCCGCAAGTTTTTCTGCAGCACAATTTGTTCCGTCAATTGATACGGGCAAGGCTCTTTTTAAACGCTCAGTCTCTTCTTCAACCTGTAAACCAAATGTCGATTCAAGCCAGGTGGCGAATTCGGACTTGGTGAACTCCGCATAAGTTGTAGGAAGGGCAGTTAAGCTCATGTCATCGATGATTAGCTTAATATTCCAATTGTTCAGATCTTTTTTCGCTGAACATGATCGTCTAAGCGACTCACCTATCACATTTCTCGGGGTAACCTCTGCCCCGAAGAGTCGAGAAGCCACTTCTGCAATCGCCCTTTTTTGATCAAGATAGGAGCCGCCACTCGCCATCGTCGCGGAAGTTCCCACGCAAATCATGTTATTCGCGTTACAGCTTTCCCTGAGCCGCCTCGTCAGTAAAGCAACGTCGGCCCCCTGTCTGCCGCGATACGTATGTAGTTCGTCAAGTACCAGAAACCTCAGGTTTTGGCTTGCATTGATCAGTCGCTTCTCAAAAGGCCTGGTCAGCAGCAGTTCCAACATCACATAATTTGTCAAAAGAATATCCGGCGGATTATGTGCGATTAAATCACGCTGGGCCTGGTCTTCCTGTCCTGTGTACCTCTCAAAGCTGATAGGGGCTTCGTTTTCCGGATAACCTGTGCGGATGAATTTTTTCAATTCACCGAACTGACTATTGCAGAGGGCATTCATCGGATAAACGACAATTGCCTTGATACCCCTGTGAGTCTTGTTTTGCAAGCAATAATTCACAATAGGGATTATATAAGATAGGCTTTTCCCGGAGCCCGTCCCTGTCGTAAGAACATAATTCCTCGCATCGCGGGCTGCAAAAATGGCTTCAACCTGGTGTCTGTGTAAATTGAGTGGCTTTCCAATTGTATCTATGTCTGTTTTGACCCGGAAAATACGTTCGCATTCATGGTGCAAAACCCCTTGTTCAACAAGACCCGATATAGGTTCACCCTTTTCAAAAGCAGGGTTCATCTGCACTAAAGGTCGTGGCCAGAGCGTTTCTTCCTTATTATTCTCGTTCACATAACTTTCGAGCCTTGGGTCCCGAATCGTAATAAAACTATTGACATAGGCTGCATAATCACGGATGACAGAGTCTCTTAAATCAAAAACATTCATACTACAGCCCTGTTCAGTCTATTTGATTTTC
>CAZVMA010000173.1:5678-5940 GCA_964628545.1 uncultured Pseudomonadales bacterium
CAGTCGTTTTAGTCCAATCTCTAGTGAAACCGAATTTTATTTGGTCTTCAGTTCAGAAACCCTGCCGAGTCAAGATCGTGAACGATTAAGAACGACAACCTGTCTTATCATCTTTCACACCATATCAATAACAAGAATTCACGGCGATTTAAAGAAGCTCGTTGTAGGATTCTGAACTTTTTCTGTAAAGATCGACTCAAGCCCAGAGGGGCCGATGCAGGCCACCCCCTGATTTGAATCATGAGAGAACTAACATTTCGTT
>CAZVMA010000174.1:0-5932 GCA_964628545.1 uncultured Pseudomonadales bacterium
TGCCCGTTGCGCGCAGCCGCCGCGTCGATGCGCGTGTACAGGATCCAGAAACAGACCCCGGTCACCACCCAGACAAGCACCCGCCCCAGGCGCGACGGCGGCCGCGGGCCGCGCTCTGCGGCCGGATCGGGCGGGCGCGCGTTTGCAGGCTGACCGTCAGCATTCATCGGTCACGTCCCCGGGCGAAATGCGCTGGACAGATCGGTGAGCACCTTGGCCAGACGGTCGGGCGCGGAGAAGAACGGCGAGTGACTGGTGTCCAGCTCGACCATGCGGTCGAAACCCATGCGCGCCGCCATCTCCCGCTGCCCCTCCGGCGTCAGCGCCCGGTCGGCCGTGCAGACCACGTACGCGCGCGGGATTCGGCCCCAGCGCTCAGCCGAGTAGCACACCGGATCACGCATCACCGCGGTTGACTGCGGCACCAGGCAAAGGCTCGCCAGCGTAATGTCTGCAGCATCGCAATCGGCGTAAAAGATCTGCTTCAGCACTTCCGGCCGAAATCGGGTACTGCTGCGGTCCGGGCTCATGATCAGGCCGGACAAGAACTCCGAGGGCGATGCCTTGACCGGATTCGACGCCATGGATTCACCGCTCGCCAAGGCGATCGCGGTGAGATAGACAAGACCGGCCACGCGCTCCGGGAACTGCTCTGCAGCTGCGGTGATGACGGCACCGCCCATGCTGTGCCCCACCATAACCCACGGGTCGTTGCCCTCGGACAGCGCAGCGCCCACACGCTCGACGTACCGCGCCAGGTTGACCTCCGCGGTCGCAACCTTGTCGACGCCGTGGCCCGGCAGATCAATGGCGACCGCCTCATGCCCTAACGCGGCCAGCGCAGGCATCATCTTGTGCCAGCACCAGGCGCCATGCCAGGCGCCATGAATCAGCAGAAAGCGCGCCATGACGAGACTCCACCGCCCTAGAGCGCTGCAGTATATGCGCGCGCCGCTGGCAGCGGCAGAGCGGGCGCAGCCGCCGCAGAAGAACCGCGGCAGCGGAGCCGCGACAGTCGCCGTATGATAACGACACGACGGCAGATCGACGCCATCAGGCTCGATCTCGGGGATAGTCAAACCAGCCGGCTATACGCTGACAAGGAGGTCACATGGGTCCACTGAAGGGCATTCGGGTCATTGAGTTGCAGGGCATCGGGCCCGGACCGTTCTGCGGCATGATGCTGGCGGACATGGGCGCCGAACTGATTCGCATCGATCGCGCGGCGTCCGCTGGCCGCCCGGCCGGCAAGGACATCCTGGCCCGAGGCCGCCAGAGCATCGCCGTTGACCTGAAACACCCGGATGGCGTCGAGACCGTACTCCGCCTGATCGAAGGGGCAGACGTGCTGATCGAAGGCTTTCGTCCGGGCGTGATGGAGCGTCTCGGTCTCGGACCCGAAGTCTGCATGGCCCGCAACGATCGACTGGTGTACGGCCGCATGACCGGGTGGGGTCAGTACGGATCAATGGCCCACGCTGCCGGCCACGACATCAACTACATCTCGCTCTCGGGCGCGCTGCACGCCATCGGCGAACCCGGCGGCAAGCCGGTTCCGCCGCTCAACCTGGTCGGTGACTTCGGAGGCGGCGGCATGCTGCTCGCGTTCGGCATCACCTCGGCGCTGGTGGAACGCGCGACCTCGGGCAAGGGTCAGGTAGTCGACGCGGCCATGACCGACGGCTCGGCGCTGTTGATGAACGGATTATTTCCGGGCATGCAAACCGGCCAGTGGCTGCCGGAGCGTGGCAAGAACATGCTGGACGGCGGCGCGCATTTCTACGGCAGCTACGAAACGCGCGACGGCAAGTTCATCTCCATCGGCTCGATCGAACCCCAGTTCTATGCGCTGCTGCTGGAGAAGACGGGCCTCGCGGATGACCCTGCGCTTGCGAAACAGATGGCCCGGGCCGAATGGCCGGCGTTGAAGGCAAAACTCACCGCGGTGTTCAAAAGCAAGACTCGGGACGAGTGGGACGCCATCATGCTGGGCACGGACATCTGCTACGCGCCCATCCTGTCGTTCTCCGAGGCGGTCACGCACCCCCACAATCAGGATCGACAGACGTTCGTGACGGTAGACGGGCTGACCCAGGCAGCGCCGGCGCCGCGGTTCAGCCGCACGGCACCGGCAGTGCCAGCGGCAGCGGCAGCGCCCGGACAGCATTCACGCAGCGTGCTGGCGGCTGCGGGCTACAGCGCGGCCGAAATCGACGCGCTGATCTCCTCCGGTGCGGTCGCCTGAGGCGATTGCTTGGGGAGATTCCCTGAAGCGGTGGCCTGACGCCACCGCCAAGCGGATACGCGAACCGGTTATCAGCGGGCAATCCGTCCGAATGCCCGCTCGGCGCCGCTGACCAGGTCGCGAAAGATTTCAGCGGCCGGCCGCACTGCGCGAATCATGCCGATGCCCTGCCCGGCAAAACCGGGGTTCACATCGCCCCGCCCGTCGCGATTGGCTGCGGCCATGACTGGGCCCGAGATCATGCCCTGATAGGGCATCGGCAGCGGGTCTCGTCCCTCGCGAACCCAGTAGTCAGTCCACTTGCTGCGAATGATGCGCGCCGGCTTGCCGGTCACCGTACGGGACACGACCGTGCCCTCTTCGGTAGCGTCCACAATAGCCTGCTTCTGGAAATCGAAGATATTGGCTTCTTCCGATGCCAGGAACGCCGAGCCCACCCACACGCCTTGCGCGCCCAGCATGAACGCGGCGGCAACGCCGCGCCCGTCAACAATGCCGCCAGCGCCAAGGACCGGCGTATCGCCGACCGCGTCAACCACCTGCGGAATCAGCGCCAGCGTGCCGATCGGCGAGTTATGACCGCCGCCGTCATGCCCTTGCGCGACGATGATATCGAGCCCGGACGACTTGACCTGAATGGCGTGCCGCACAGCGCCCACCACGGCCATCACCTTGGTGCCGTTGGCCCGCAGCCGCTCCATCCAGGGGCCGGGATTGCCAAGGCCGGAAGCATAAACGGGCACCCGCTCTTCGATGACCACTTCCATCTGCGCATCGAAGAACTCGGCCGTGAACAGCGGCGGTTCGTCCGTATCTCGCACCTGCCGCAGCGCGGCCGGATCCACGTGGGCCAGCCCTTCGCGCGCCATGAAATCGCGCGCAAACGTTTGCAGCTCGGGCAGCTGCTCCGCGGGCGTTGGGCCGTTCTGGCCCTCGTAGTTGGCTCGACGCACGGACGCGGGCAACAGCGTATCGACACCGAACGGCTTATCGGTCAGCGCGCGCGTGCGGCGAATCCATTCCCGCAGCTGCTTCGGTCCGCACGCCGCCGCGCCCAGCACGCCAAGACCACCCGCATTGGACACGGCGGCGGCCAGTTCCGGGCCGCTGGCGCCGCCCATTCCGGCGAGCACGATCGGGTAATCGATTTCCAGAATGTCGCAGACGCGCGTGTGCAGGCTCATCACAAACCTCCGAATTGTCCGTAGGCGCCGCGGAAAAAGAGCAGCGGTGCACCTTCGGGGTTGGCAATATCCAGGTCGAGCACCCGACCGACCGCGATCGTGTGGTCGCCCGCATCGTGTTCGGCGACAAGCTCGCAGTCGATGTACGCCAGCGCGCCGGTGATGATTGGTGAACCGGTCACGCCGGGGCGCCAGTCGATCGAGGCGAACTTGTCGATGCCGGACTTGGCGAACAGGTCACAGACCGGTTTTTGATCGGCCGCGAGGATGTTGATGCAGAATCGGCCCGAATCGCGAAGCCGAGGCCAGCTGGTGCTGGTCTTTGCCGGACACAGCCCGACCAGCGGCGGATCGAGCGACAGCGAGGTGAAAGACTGCGCCGCAAAGCCTGCCGGTACGCCATCGAGACATCCGGTGGCGATCACCACGCCGGAACAGAACTGACCGAGCGTCGTTCGAAAGCGACGCCCATCGATCTCCGTCATGCTCATTCCTCTGCGGCGTTCGACTGACGCCTTGATGCTGCGGTTTTGCGGGCAGATTCGCGCTCGGGACGCGGACACCCAGCTTCAACGGGGTGCCCGCGCCTGTACGCGTCTCACAGACGCCAGGTGAACTCGAGCTCGACCTCGCGGCCGCGGATGGCGCCGCCGGTCAGGTCACCCCGGAAGCCGTCGTCATAGCCGGTGTTGCCACCGGTGCCCGGCACGTTGCCTGCGCCGCGGATGGCCAGCTTGTCATAGAGGTTCTTGCCGATCAGCGCCAGCTGCCACTTGCCGTCCGGCGAACCGATACGAACGTTCGCGTCGTACGTCTGGTATGCCGGATACGTGGCGTTCGGGTCCGACGCGCTCAACGTTGTTTCGGTCTTGAACTGCATGTTGCCGGTCAGGCCGAAGACCAGCGCGGTACCGATGGGACGCTCGTAGTTGAACGCCAGATAGCCGCTCCACTCCGGCGCACCGGGACGGGTATTCCCTTCCAGGTTCTGGCGCAGCTGGGTATCGGTCTGTCCGGGCAGCCGCGGGCAGCCCTGGGCCGGGGTCTGACCCACGTAGCAGAAGTTCAAGAACTCGGTGAACTCGGACTTCAGGTAACCCACCGAACCCGACAGCGTCAGGCCGTCGATCGGCGTGGCCCAGTCCGCCTGCAGTTCGAAGCCCGACGTTTCAGAGCCACCCGCGTTCTCGGTGACGTACGCGAACTGCTGCGAGTTGAAGTAGTCGACCTGCAGATCCTCGAACTCGTAGTAGAACAGCTCGAACGTGGCCAGCACCGAGCCGTCGAACAGCGACGCCTTGACGCCCAGTTCACCGCCTTGGTTCTTCTCGGGCTCGAACGTGAAGTCCTCATAGCCCGGGGGCGACAGGTTGCTCGCGATGGCGCTGTTCGAGAAGCCGCCGGACTTGAAGCCTTCCTTGTACGCCGCGTAGACAGTGAGGTCGTCGGTCGGCTCCCAGCGCAGGGTCACTTCCGGAATCAGATCGGAGAACGTCTGCGTGAACTGCGGGCGGGTCGCCGGATTAGCCGGGTTGTAGAGCGTGAACAGGCCCGTCAGGTACGGATGCACATACGGCTGGATGAAGTACGACTCCTTCACCTCGTGGTGGTAGCGCGCGCCCGTGGTGAGCTGCCAGCGGTCGGTGATGTCCCAAATGATCTCGCCGTAAACCGACTCTGTCGTGCCGTCCGACTCTGAGTACTTGTTGTAGGCGGTGAACTCGTCGTCCGGGTTCGCTGCAGCCGTGTTGCGCGGGCCAACGACGAACGTCTGGCCGCCAACCGTGACGGGCAGGAAGGCGAAGATCACGTCCTGGTCGAACCACAGGTTAGTGTCCTGATAGTAGGCGCCCAACACGAAGTTCACCGGCTGGTCGAACTTGGTGACCAGCCGCGCTTCGGCGGAGTAGTTCTCGAACTCGTTTTCTTCCGCGGCGAAAATGGTGGTTGCCGAGCCGCCGTCCTGATCGCCCACCCACTGCGTGTTCTGCTTGTGGTAGTTCAGGATCGCTTCTGCCTCGAACAGGTCATACGACCATTCGAGCTTGGTGGTGACGAAATCGGACTCGTACTTTTCGCCCGAGTCTCCGCCACCGAACTGGTTCAACAACGGGTTGACCGCAGCAATCGCTGGCGGCACGTCGTTCCAGCCGCGCGAGCCATCGAAATTGCAGTCAACGGCGGGCAGCGCGATCGGGACGCGGTAGTTGGTTCGACCCTGACCAGTGGGATCCGGGGCCAGTTGGCTGGTGTGTGCGACACCATTGAGGGTGGGGCAGTCAAAAAGTTCACTGCCGCCCGTGTAGGCCTGCTCGAACTCGGACTGGCCGATCTTGACGTTGTAGCTGAAGTGCTCGGTGAGATCGCCGGCCGCCGTCAGGCGCAGGTAGGTGGTTTCCTCCTGCGGAAAGAAATCGGTGGCGCGCGGGTTCTCGAACACGTCGATGGCGCCATTCACGGAGTTGATCGTCCGGTACTGCGACGAGCCCACCGCGTTTTGCTC
>CAZVMA010000175.1:0-1665 GCA_964628545.1 uncultured Pseudomonadales bacterium
CGTTCGTTACCAAAGCAGGCGACGAGACTGCGAATGCCGTTATGGCCGTTGTCGCCGCCGCCGGACCGCAGGCGGACGACCCCCGGATCGAATGCCATCTCGTCGTAAGCAACCAGCGTCTCTTCAGGTGCGATGCGAAAGAAGCGCGCAACGGCACCTACTGATTCTCCCGAGAGGTTCATGTAGGTGTCAGGCACCAGCAGGCGAACGTCATGGCCGTAGACCGTACTGCGGCCCAGACGACCCTTGAAACGCGCCTCGGGCGTCAAGGTGACGCCAAGCCGAGCCGCCAAGGCAAGTACGCACTCGGCACCGACGTTGTGCCGGGTGAGCGCGTATCGCTCACCCGGATTACCGAGCCCGACGATGAGGCGGACGCCAGCCATCGACCGGCTCGAACCGCGTCAGACCCGATATCGGAGGGACATCAGGCCCGCGCGGCGCGGACGCTGACGACGCTCTGATCGTGGTCCGAGCCCTGGGCCAGCGCCACGACCGAGACACCCGGGGGCAGCACCAGATCGCTGAGATGCACCGATTGCCCGACATTCAGGTTGGTCAGATCGACAGCGATGAACTCGGGGAGGTTGCCAGGCAGGCAGGCGACCTCGATTTCGTTCAGCAGGTGCTCGATGGAGCCGCCGCCCTGCTTCACGCCGATGCACTGGTCTTCGTTCACGAAGTGGATCGGCACCGAGACCTGCAGGATCTGATCGGCGCGTACGCGCAGAAAGTCGACGTGCATCACGCGCTCGTTGACCGGGTGCCGCTGCAGATCGCGGACGACGGCCTGTTCAGGGTCGGCCCCGATGACGACCGAAAGCACCTGCGAATAGAACGCCTCGTTCTGCATTGCCTTGCCCAGCTGATTCGAATTCAGCGTGATGGACACGGCATCCTTGCCGCCGCCATAGATGACCGCGGGAATGGACTGACCGGCACGACGCAGGCGGCGGCTCGCACCTTTCCCCACGTCCTGCCGAAGTTCGGCATTGATCTCGATAAGTCCGGACATGTGCTGTCCTCCTGTTGCTTGCAGTTTGCGCGCCGTGCGCGCGCCCGCTCGAAAACGGGCCAACGGTCGACAGCAGTCATGCGACCGTGTCTGCTGCGACCACCTTCAGAGATAAGCTGACTCACGAGTGCAGGCACGCGTGAATGGCTGGGGCGGTAGGATTCGAACCTACGCATGGCGGGATCAAAACCCGCTGCCTTACCGCTTGGCGACGCCCCAGTAACCTGTACCGCGCTGCCGAACCGAGCCGGAGACGGCGCCGGCTGCCCGCGCGGGAGGGGCGCTATTGTCCTGAGCGACCCTGTGACTGTCAAACGACACGGCGCCCACGGTCGCGGCCTGGAGGCCGCGATGCAGCCAGATCGCGTCCGTCAGTAAAACCAGTCGGAGACGGCGACACGCACACGATATCTGCCGCGAGAGGCAGAGATGCGCGCGGGTCGCTCGGGGAGGGCTTGCTGCTCAACCTCTGCCTGGGTTGTCGTCGCGCGCGTTGCGGGTGCTGGCGACCAGCGCCCGAGCTCCACGGACCAGTCGAGCTGCCGGAAACCCACCAGTCGACCAACATCGTCGGTCTTCTGTGCAGTCGCAGCCATGCCGGCATGGGGACGACCGCGCACCCAATCGGGAAGGACCGCAAGCGGCAACGT
>CAZVMA010000175.1:1675-2274 GCA_964628545.1 uncultured Pseudomonadales bacterium
AGCTCGCGCCGCATGACGGCTTCATGGGGGCCTTCCGTGAGCACCCCGCCGGCGGCATCCAGCACGCGCAGGGTGCGTCCATCACCCTCGAGCCGCAAACGCCCCTGGCCGAGCGGTCCCCAAAGCTCGATGGCGAACCGGTCGTCGGTCTGACGCCAGCGGAATCGGGCTGAGACGCTGTTCGCGCCGTCCACCACCGCCAGCTTGCCGGCCAGCTCGAAGTCGTCGACCGAGGGCGCTCCGGATGGTGGCGCGGGCGGGGTCGCGGCGCAGCCCGCGAGCAGCAGGCCGAGAAGGCCAAGTAGGCGCAAGGACGTGAGCGCCCTGGCCATTGCGTAGTCCACTATGTGGACCAGCGCGTCGACCAACGACTGGCCGCGGCCTCGAACCGCGCGCAGGCGGTAGTCTGTTACCATACCGACGGTCTCTTCCGATTCGACCGCGGAACGCGGCGGCTACCTCATCCGATGGCGATATTGGCATACGGCGTCAGCTACCGCACCGCCCCGCTGGAGATCAGGGAGCGCCTCGCTATCCCGGAATCGGATCTGCCAGACGTGCTGGCCAGCTGGAGGCACGAGATCCCCGAGCTTTCCGAG
>CAZVMA010000175.1:2284-5904 GCA_964628545.1 uncultured Pseudomonadales bacterium
ACGTGCAATCGCACCGAGCTGTATGCCGCCGTGCCCTCCGGACTTAACCTCGACCCAGTGACGGACGCGATCGGCGCGTGGTTCGCGCGTCATCGGCCAATCAGCGCCGCCGACATCGCGCTGCACGCCACAGTGCGCCGTGATGACGATGCCGTGCGGCATCTAATCAGGGTTGCCGCCGGGCTCGACTCTCAGGTTCTGGGTGAGCCGCAAATTCTCGGTCAGGTCAAGTCAGCCTGGGATGCTGCGCGACGCGCGGGCGCCCTGGGCCCGACCCTGAATCTGCTCTCGCAAATTGGCCTGGCCAGCGCCAAACGCATCCGCACCGAGACCGAGATCGGGCGCAACCCGGTATCGGTCGCTTACGCAGCGGTGACACTCGCAGAGCGCCTGTTCAGCGACTTCAGCAGCAAGCGCGCGCTGCTGATTGGTGCCGGCGAGATCATCCAACGGGTTGCTGAGCATCTGGTAGAGCGCCGGATCGGCAGCCTTGCTGTCGCCAACCGCACGCTCGGGAACGCCGCCAGCCTAGCTGCTCGCTTCAGCGGCGAGGCCATGCCACTAGCTGCGGTCAGCGAGCAGCTGCATCGCTTCGACATCGTCATCGCCTCAACCGCAAGCCTGCAGCCGGTGGTCCAACGAGGCGCGGTCGAGCGGGCGATCCGGCTGCGCAAGCGACGCCCCATCTTCTTCGTCGATCTGGCGGTGCCCAGAGACATCGAGCCAGAGGTCGGCGATCTTGCAGACGTTTATCTCTACACGATCGATGAGCTGGGGGACGTGATCGAAGATTCGCTGCGCCAGCGTCAGGCCGCAGCGCTCGACGCCGAATCGCTTGTCGTCGAGGGCGCCAGGCATTTCGCGCGCGAACAGCGGGCGCATCAAGGTCAGGCCGTGCTGCGGCAGTTCCGCGAGAGCGCCGCAGCCCTGCAGGCACAGGAGCTCGAGCGCGCACTGCGCGATCTGCGCGCGGGCACTGACGCCGAAACTGTGCTGCTTCAGCTGGCCCGCAACCTGACCAACAAGCTGATTCACGCGCCCACGGTCGCAATCCGTAACGCCAGCGCGGATGAGCGGGTCGAAGACCTCGATTTCCTGAAAACGCTGTACCAGCTCGACTGACCGCACAACCGAACCACATCTGAGCCAGCACGCCCCAATGCCACTGTCCCCCACCCTGCTCGCGCGCCTTGCCGTACTGTCAGACCGGCACGAAGAAGTCGCCGCGCGTCTCGCCGAACCGGAGACCGTTGCCGACCGCGAGCAGTTCGCCGCGCTGTCGCGAGAGTTCGCGGAGCTGGAGCCGGTGATTGTGGCGGTTCGCGAGAACACGCGGATCGAGACCGAGCTGGCAGAGGCGGCGGCGCTCGCGCGCGACCCCGATCCGGAATTGCGCACGCTCGCCGACGACGAAACCGCGCGCCTGCAGGTGATCCGCGCCGAGGCCGAGCAGCGCCTGCTCACGCTGTTGCTGCCGCGCGACCCGGACGACACCGCGAACATTTTTCTCGAAATTCGCGCCGGCACCGGCGGCGATGAAGCCGCCATTTTCGCCGGTGACTTGTTCCGCATGTACAGCCGTTATGCGGAAAGTCGCGGCTGGCAGCTTGAGATCCTGAGTGAACGACCGGGCGAGCACGGCGGCTTCAAGGAGATCATTTCGCGCATCGAAGGCCGTGACGTCTACGGGCAACTCAAATTCGAGTCTGGCGCGCATCGGGTGCAGCGCGTGCCGGCGACCGAGTCACAGGGCCGCATTCACACCTCGGCCTGCACTGTAGCGGTGCTGCCAGAGCCCGACGACATCGGTGACATCGAGCTGAACAAGACCGAGCTGCGCATCGATACCTATCGATCCTCGGGTGCCGGCGGCCAGCACGTGAACAAGACCGACTCGGCGGTTCGCATCACCCACCTGCCGACCGGCATCGTGGTCGAGTGCCAGGACGAACGCTCTCAGCACAAGAATCGCGCGCGGGCGATGGCGCTGTTAAAGGCGCGACTGACCGATGCCGCGCGCAGCTCGCAGGCGTCCGAACAGGCGGCCTCCCGCAAACTGCTGGTGGGCTCGGGCGATCGCTCAGAGCGGATTCGGACCTACAACTTTCCCCAGGGTCGCCTGACCGACCATCGCATCAACCTTACCCTGTACAAGCTGGACCAGGTCATGGAAGGCGCGCTGGATGACGTGCTCCAGCCGCTGGTGCGTGAAGCGCAGGCGGAAGCTCTGCAGGCGCTGGGCGCGAACGGCTGATGCGCGTCGGCGAGTGGCTGGCCGCGCATCCAGACCTTGATCGCTTCGATCGGGATCTGCTGCTATCCGCCGCCACCGGCTTCAACCGGGCTCGTCTGCTGACCCACCCCGAACAGCCGCTCAGCGCCGATGCGCTTGCCACCGTGAATGGCTGGGTCGCACGCCGCCGACAGGGCGAGCCGGTCGCCTACCTCCTGGGTCGCCAGGGATTTCGCGACTTCGAGCTCGAGGTATCGAGAGCGGTCTTGATTCCGCGTCCGGAGACGGAGCTGCTGGTGGAGCAGGTTCTCGCAGCACTGCCCAGCATGCCCCATGCGCGGCCCCGCGTGCTCGATCTCGGCACCGGCAGCGGCGCCATCGCTATCGCTATCGCCCGCGCAGCGCCCCACGCGGAGGTGACCGGGGTGGACGCCAGCGCAGCCGCGCTGGACATGGCGGCCCGCAATGCGCGCAGGCTCGGTGTGGCAGTGACTTGGCTGCAAAGCGATTGGTATGCCGAGATCGACGGCACGTTCGACATCATCGCCAGCAACCCACCCTACGTAGCGGAAAACGATCCCCATCTCGATGCGCTCGCGTTCGAGCCGCGCCTCGCTCTGGTCGGCGGCGAAGACGGCTTGCGCGCACTCCGGACCATCATCGAGCAGGCCCACGCCCACCTGCGACCCAGCGACGCAGGAACGGCGCCGCAATCCGCTGGCTGGCTGATGCTGGAGCACGGGCACACGCAATCCGAGGCTGTGGTGCGGCTGCTGAAACAAGCCGG
Source organism: uncultured Pseudomonadales bacterium (assembly GCA_964628545.1). GTDB lineage: Bacteria > Pseudomonadota > Gammaproteobacteria > Pseudomonadales > Azotimanducaceae > UBA7803. The sequence goes on from CAZVMA010000175.1 coordinate 5,305, forward strand.
CTTCGCCCAGGTGACGACCGTTCGCGATCTGGCTGGACACCTGCGCGTGGCCGTGGCACAACGCGGCGCATGATCGACCTGACAGACGAACAGCTGCTGCGCTACAGCCGCCAGATCATGCTGCCGGAGTTGGACGTTGCGGGTCAGGCCAGGCTGCTCGCGTCACGCGTGCTGCTGATCGGCCTCGGGGGCCTTGGCTCGCCGGTGGCCCTGTATCTTGCGGCAGCGGGCGTGGGCACCCTCGTCCTGGTTGATCATGATTGTGTCGGCCTGTCGAATCTGCAGCGCCAGATCGCGCACACGACTGACGCCATCGGGCGCCCGAAGGCCGTTTCAGCAGCCGGCACGATTGCGCGCCTGAACCCGGACGTCCACACAGTCGCCGTAACCGAAAGGCTGACCGGCGCGCGTCTCGACGCCGAAATCGCGCAGGCGGACCTTGTCGTGGACGCGACCGACAACTTCGCTACCCGTCTGGCGCTCAATGCCGCCTGCTGGCGCACAAGGAAGCCCCTCGTCTCCGGCGCGGCCATTCGCTGGGAAGGTCAGGTCACCGCGTTCGATCCGGCAATCGCCGATTCACCCTGCTATCAGTGCCTG
>CAZVMA010000176.1:0-231 GCA_964628545.1 uncultured Pseudomonadales bacterium
TGCCCACCCACACCACCGCAAGCCCCAGTCCGCCAGGCAGTCGACCCATCATCGCCGACAGGCTCGACAGCAGGATTTCGGCGATCCGGGTCTTTTCCAGCACCACGCCCATGAACACGAACAGCGGCACGGCGATCAGCGTCTGATTGGTGATGATGCCGTACAGCCGTCCGGGCAGGAATCCTAGATCGCCGGGCGAAAACACCCCCGTCAGCATGCCGCCGAACGCAA
>CAZVMA010000176.1:289-5856 GCA_964628545.1 uncultured Pseudomonadales bacterium
TCAGCGCAAACATGAAGACCGGGATCAGCTCAAGCATTGCGCGCCCCCAGCGAGCGCAGGATCCGCAGCGTCTCGGCCAGACCCTGCAGCATCAGCAGCGCGGCCATGGCCGGAATCAGCGTTTTCAGCAGGTAGACGCCGTGTATGCCGCCGACCTCCTGCGAGCCTTCACGGATGCGCCAGGCGTTGGCGACGTACCCTTGGCTGTACAGGATGATGGCGATGCCGGTCGGGAACAGCAGCACCAGATGTCCGACCAGATTCACGATATTCCGCCCGCTCGCGCCCAGGCGGCTGTACACCAGGTCGACGCGCACGTGTGCGTCGTGCTTCAGCGCGTAGGGAATCGCCAGCATGAACGCGAAGCCGTGCAGGTACATCACCAAGTCCTGCAGCAGGATCGTGTTGACGCCCGCGGCGTAGCGCAGCACCACTATGCCGACCGTGCCCAGCACCGCCGCCGCAACGAACCAGGCGAGCAATCGGCCGGTGTATTCGGTCAGCGCATCGATGCCGCGAATGAGCAGGTTCACGCCAACACCTCTCCATAAAGGTGCAGGTCGGCGACAACGCCGGCGAACAGAGCAAAACCCACCCATGCGTTGTTCAGAAAGGCGCGCAGGCAGGCCTCGCGCGCGCGGTCGCGGATCAGCGCCTGCTGGTGGATGAACAAACCGGCCATCACTACTAGGGCGGCGCCGAAGACCCATCCTCGATCGCCGAGGTAGCCAAAGACGGCCAACAGCAGCAGCGTGCCCGTTTGCAGAAGGCCGATTGCGAGCCGATCCGCCGTTCCGAACAGGATCGCGGTGGAGCGAATGCCGACGCGCAAGTCGTCGTCGCGGTCCACCATGGCGTACTCGGTGTCGTAGGCCACGATCCACAGCACGCTGGCGGCAAACAGCAGCCAGGCCTCAAGCGGCAGCGTCCCGCGCACCGCCGTGTAGGCCATCAACAGCCCCCAGCTGAATGCGGCGCCCAGCACGACCTGTGGCAGATGCGTCCAGCGCTTCATGAACGGATACAGCACGGCGATGGCAAACCCCGCTACGGCCAGCGCCCGGGTGGCCGTATTCAGGAACGCAAGCAGGGTCAGCGACAGCAGTGAAAGCATGCCGAACAGGGCCAGCGCGCCGCGTGTGCTGATGCGGCCGGTGGTCAGCGGGCGCCCGGCGGTACGCTTTACCTGCCGGTCCCAGTCGCGGTCCGCGAAGTCGTTGATCACGCATCCGGCGGAGCGCATCAGCAGCGTGCCGAGTGCGAACACGACGATTAGATCCGCGGGGGGCATGCCCTCGGCGGCCAGCCAGAGCGCGGCCAGCGTGGGCCAGAGCAGCAGCAGCGTGCCGATCGGGCGATCAAGGCGCATCAGCTGCAGATAGGACAGGGCGGTCGCACTCATCGTGCGTCGGAGTGTAGCGGTCGCGGGCAACCGGCACCAAGCCCCAGGCCCGATTACCGCAGCGCCGTGCAAATTGATTTCTGGCGGTTAGCTCAGTAGCTTATCGCGCTTTTGACAATACCCGGGGCGAAATCGGATGCGTAAGTGGCAGTGCATCGTCTGTGGCTGGATCTATGACGAGGCGGAAGGATACGCCGAGGAAGGCATCGCGCCGGGCACCCGCTGGGAAGATGTTCCGGAAGATTTCGTCTGTCCGGAATGCGGAGTGAGCAAGGAAGATTTCGAGATGATCGAAGTCGGCTGATCGTCTCAAACGGTGGCGCTGCCCCGCTCGGCCGGGGCCCACGCCGCCAGCAAGGCTGCAATGGCCGGGTCGTCGGCCGCCATCAGGGCATCGCAGCGCGCCATCGCGCTGGGAACCAGGGCAGCGTGCACGGCCAGGTCGGCGATGCGAAAGCCCACATCCCCGGTTTGCCGCACACCCAGAACCTCGCCTGGCCCGCGCAGCGCGAGATCCCGTTCGGCAATGTGGAAGCCGTCCTGGCTGTCGCGGATGGTCTGCAGCCGCTCGCGCGCTACGGCCCCGATGGGCGGCTCGTACAGCAGAATGCAGGCCGACTGCCGATGCCCCCGTCCCACCCGACCGCGCAGCTGGTGCAGCTGAGCGAGGCCGAGGCGTTCCGGGTTTTCGATCACCATCAGCGTGGCGTTCGGCACGTCGACGCCCACTTCGACGACGGTCGTGGCAACGAGCAGGCGGATCTCGCCGCTCTTGAACGCGCTCATCACTCGCGCCTTCTCCTGTGCGGGCAAACGCCCGTGCAGCAGGCCGATTGCGTGCTCGGGCAGCGCGGCGGCCAGGTCGTTCGCCACCGTCGTGGCGGCAGCAATCCGGGGCCCCGTCTCGGCCTCCTCGATCAGCGGACATACCCAATAGGCCTGAGCGCCAGAGGCCAGGACTTCGCGCAGCCGCTCGATCACGCTGGTCCTGCGCGTAGTCGGTATTACTCGGGTCGAGATGGGCTGTCGGCCCCGCGGCAGTTCGTCCAGCACCGACACGGCCATGTCCGCATACATGGCCATGGTCAGCGTGCGCGGAATCGGGGTGGCCGTCATGATCAGCTGGTGCGGCAAACTGCCCTTGTCGCGCAGCGCCATGCGCTGGTGCACGCCGAAGCGGTGTTGTTCGTCCACGATGCACAGCGCGAGCGACTGGAACGTGACCCGGGTCTGGAACAGCGCGTGGGTGCCGACCGCAATCTGTGCTGCGCCCGTCTCGATCTCGGCGCAGGCCGCGCGCTGATCTCGCGCCACTTGGCCGCCGCTGAGCAGCACCACGCGAATACCCAGCGGCCCGAGCCATGCCGAAAGATTGGCGAAGTGCTGCTCGGCCAGAATCTCGGTAGGCGCCAGCACGGCCACCTGCCTGCCGTGTTCGGCTGCACGTACCGCGGCGAACGCCGCGACCACGGTTTTGCCCGAACCGACGTCGCCCTGCAGCAGTCGCAGCATGGGTTGGTCGCGCGCCAAGTCTTCCAGTATTTCCCGCACAACGCGTCGTTGTGCACCTGTGAGATCGAATCCCATGTGACCAAGCAGGGCCCGCCCGAGCCCGGGTCCGCGCGGCAGCGCCAGGGTTCGCTGTCGGGCGCGCTCGGACTGCCGGTAGCGCATGACCAGATGGTAGGCGGTCAGCTCGTCCTCCGCGAGACGCTCGCGGGCGGCGTGCAGCAGAGGCAGGGTTTCAGCAGCGCCAGGCTGGTGCAGCAGGCGCAGATCAGCGTACGGATGGCCGGGCCCGAATGGCCAGTCCAGGGCCAGCACCTGCGCAACCAGGCGTCGCAGACGATCTTGTCCCAGCCCGCGCGTCGTCGGGTAGACGGCGGTCAATCCTGGTCGGGGGGCCGGCGGCGGATCGTTGTGCACCCGATAGTCGGGATGGATCATCTCCATACCCCGCGTCGAGAAACGCGCATCCCCGAATGCGCGCACATGCACCCCCTCGGTCAGCGCGCGGCTCTGGCTGCCGTGGAAGTGAAAGAAGCGCAGGGTGAGCATACCCGTGGCGTCGGCGAGGAAAACGTCCAGCGTGCGCCGCGGGCCGGCGCCGATGCGTGTATCGACCACCCTGCCCTCGATCAGGGCGGGTTGTCCGGGCTGAAGCCGGGCGATGGGCACAATCGTGCTGCGGTCCTCATAGCGGTGGGGCAGATGCAGCAGCAGGTCCCCGATGCTGAACAGATCCAGCCGCGCGAGGGTTTGCGCAAGCGCTGGACCGACGCCCTTCAGCGCGGTCAGGGGTTGGTCGGTCCTTGGTCGTTCGGACCTTGGCGGATGGTCGCCCGCGCTCACCCGGCGTGAGCACCGTCCAGCATCAGAATGGCGTCTGCCTCAATTGCGGCGCCCCGCGGCAGTGCGGCTACGCCCACCGTGGCGCGTGCCGGAAACGGCTCGGAAAACACCTCCGCCATAATGGCGTTCACCTGCGGAAAGGCCGAAAGGTCGGTCAGATAAAGCGTCAGCTTCACGGTTTGCCGCAGGCTGCCGCCGGCTGCGGCGGCGACTGCTGCCAGATTCCGGAACACCTGTCTCGCCTCGGCCTCTACCCCGCCGGCGACCAGCGCCTGGTGTTCTGGATCAAGCCCGATCTGGCCGCTCAGGAACAGCAGCCGATCCACCCGTATGGCTTGGCTGTAGGGTCCAAGCGCGGCAGGTGCCCGGTCGCTGTGAATCGGCTGCATGTGTGGCTTCCGTTTGGCTGGTTCGGGCTCAGGAGCCCGCGCGCGTGATCGACACGACGTCCGACAGGCTGCGCAGCTTGCGCAGCACTTCTGCCAGATGTTTCCTGTCGCGCACCGACACCTGCAGGCTGATGGTGCTGATCACCGCATTGCGCTCGGTAACGCCAATGTTGTCGACGCCGGCATCGGCCGAAGCGACGGCGGTAGCCAGTCCGGCGATGATGCCCTTGCGTCGGTTCACGTCGATGCGCAGGGTCGTTGAGAACTCCGAGCGGATGCTGTTTGCCCATTGCGCCGGAATGATGTCCCGCGCGCCATGCCGGCGTCGGTTTTCCGCCATGTTGCGGCAGGTTTCCACATGCACAACGAAACCCTTGCCCGGTGTTGCATGACCGACGATGGGGTCGCCCGGGATGGGTCCGCAGCAGCGTCCGTAGCTGATCACCAGGCCCTCGCCGCCGCGAATCGCCAGTGGACCGCCGTTCTCGACCGTCACGCCCGCAAATGACGGGTCGTCCGCCGCGATCAGGGCCTGTGCGACCACATAAGCCATCGCGTCACCGTTGCCGATTGCGGCCAGCAGCTGGTCGAGTCGACGCACGCCGAACTGTCGGAACACCTTGCGCAGTCGGCGGAAGTCGAAATCCTTGATGGTGCGGTTGGCGGTGGCCAGAGAGCGATTGAGCAGCCGGCGGCCAAATGCCACCGAGTCGCTGCTCTGCTGCAGCTTCAGCATTTGGCGAATGCCGGCGCGCGCCTTGCTGGACACCACGAAGGTCAGCCAGTCGGGATTGGGCCGCGCGTCCGGCGCGGTGATGATCTCAACCTTCTGACCGCTCTGCAGTTGCTGCGAGAGCGGCGCCAGGTTGCGGTCGATCCGGCAGGCCACGCAGTGGTTGCCGATGTCCGTATGCACGGCGTAGGCAAAATCCACTGGGCACGCGCCACGCGGCAGCTCCAGGATGTCGCCCTTGGGCGTGAACACGTACACCTCGTCGGGAAACAGATCGATCTTCAGGCTTTCGATGAACTCGAGCGGGTTGCCGGCCCGGCTTTGCAGCTCCATCAGATCGCGCACCCATTGCCGCGCGCGGTTCTGGCTGCTTTGGAATTCGGTGCTGGTGGATTTGTAGAGCCAATGCCCGGCGATGCCGTTCTCGGCCACGGCCTCCATGCTGGCCGTGCGGATCTGCACCTCGATCGGCACGCCGTGCATGCCGAACAGGGTGGTATGCAGGCTCTGATAGCCGTTCACCTTGGGAATGGCGATGTAGTCCTTGAAGCGGCCCGCGATCGGCTTGTACAAGTTGTGCACCACGCCGAGCGTGCGGTAGCACTCGTCCGGGGTCTGCACCACAACGCGAAACCCGAACACGTCCATGATCTCGGAGAAGGACTTGTGCTGGGCCTTCATCTTCCGATAG
>CAZVMA010000177.1:0-5854 GCA_964628545.1 uncultured Pseudomonadales bacterium
ACACCGGCTCGAAGATGGACGAGGTGATCTACGAGGAGTTCAAGGGCACCGGCAACATGGAACTGCACCTCGAGCGCAAGATCGCCGAGAAGCGGGTCTATCCGGCCATCAACATCCGCCGCTCGGCCACCCGTCGGGAAGAGCTGCTGATGACGGAAGAAGAGCTCCAGCGGGTGTGGATTCTCCGCAAGCTACTACACGAAATGGACGATGTAGCGGCAATCGAGTTTCTCATCGACAAGCTCCGGACGACCAAGACGAACGACGAGTTCTTCTCTTCCATGAGGGGTCGTTGACCGCTTCAGGTAGCTGGCTCTGCCCGATCGTGCGTCGGGCTGATCTGACACCGGGCCGCGGCTCCAGCCCGCCGATCCAGCAGATCGTGCTGGCTGCGCCCGCCGGATTCCATTTTGCCGCCGGCCAGTACCTCGAGGTACTGCATCCCGAGGGCCCGATTCCCCTGTCCATCGCGAGCAGCCCAACGCGGCTGCCCGAGTTGGAGCTGCATTATCGCGCCACGCCCGGTATCCCGGCGGCAGCCTGGATGGACGAGCTGCTGGCATCCGGGGCGCCGCTCGCGATCCGGGGCCCGAGTGGCGACGTGGTCGCGCCGATCGCCCCCGAGCGCTCGCTGCTGCTGATCGCCGGCGGCACCGGCATCACTCAGGCGCTGGCGATCATTGAGGCGGTTGCCGACCAGTCCCGACGCCCGCGGGTCCGGCTGCTGTGGTGCGCCGATCATGCCGACGACTTCTACTGCCGCGACCGGCTGGCAGCGCTCGCGGACAACTGGCTCGAAATCGACTACTGCGCCGACGCGCGCCGAGGGCCAGACAACGCGGGGCTTGCGCATGCGCGCACCGCCGCCCAGGCCCTTCCGGACGCGTGGATTATGCTTGGCGGTAGCCCGGCATTCGTCTTGGCCATGGACGATGCGCTGGCGACAGTGACCCACGCGCCCCGCTTCGCCGACGCCTTCGCGTGGGCACCGCGTCCGGACACTGCACGGCCCGAAGGGCACCTATCCGGCTGAGCCTTCGCGGCTGGAACCAAAGACACCTGAGAGCGACGGCCCAGACCCCGCAAAGAGACCGGGCTCAGCGCCCGTCCGAACTGCTCGGCAGGGGCAAGCCAACCACCGCGCCGGCCGCCGCCGCGGCGAGCTCGATACCGCCGGCATCGCCCAGCGCGTGCCGAAGCCGGCCCAGCTCGGCCAGAGCCGCCGGACCCGCCTGCAGCCGAACGGCCATCTCGAAGTGTTCACGCGCCTGCGCCCAGCGGGCGGCGCGTGCCGCAAGCCGGCCCAGGGTCAGGAACAGGGCGGCATTGTCCGGATGCTGGCGCAGCCAGCCTTCCGCCGTAGCCAGCGCCTGCGCGGGATCGCGCGCGGCGAGGGTGCCATAGGCCACCACCAGCTGATCCTCGAACCTGTGGTCGATCGCCTCACGCAGCGCCTGCTCTGCCTGACCCGGTTCCAGTCTACCCACCCGGTCGACCCAGGCCAGAACGACTGTCGGCTGATGGCGCAGCGCAGGCGGCATGGCGTCCCACAGCGCGCGCAGAGCCAATGGCTCAGCGGCGCGCAGACGCTCGGCCGCTGCGCGAGCTCGCAACGCTTCAAAGGCCGCAGGCGGACGTGCACGCGCACGCGTCAGGGCCGGCTCCAGCGCATCGAAGGCCGCCCAGTCGCGCGTCTGCAGCGCAACCTCGGCCAGCAGCCAGAGGGCTTCCGGAAGCGGATCCGCGCGCTTCGCGAGCGGCTGCAGGGCCGCACGGGCGCCCGACCAGTCGCCCGCATCCAGGCACTGCATGCCGCGCGCGAATGCGGTCTCGTCAGGGGCTAGCCGCGCAGCCCGGTCGAGCAAGGCACCTTCCCCCACAGGATCCCCAGCCAGACGCGCAGCCAGCGCGCCGGCGAGCAGCGGCGTTGCGCCAGCGCCCCTGGCGGCGGCCTGCTCGAAGCCTGACCGGGCGGTGCGCCAGTCGCCGCGCACCAAGGCATCGAGTGCCAGAAGCGTGCGCTCGTCGGCGGTGCGCTGCCGACGCCGGGCACGCCACTCCAGCAGCCCACTCGGACCCCGACGCAATCGGGCGACGAGAAACAGGGTCACGCGCAGGCCGCCATAGGCAAGCGCCAGCAGCAACAGCGCAACCCAGAGACTTGTTTCCAGCGCAATGCGATCGAAAACGACCAGGACGTAACCTGGATCGCGGTTGATCAGGATTCCCGCCAGCCCGCCAATGGCGAGCAGCGTGACCAACCGCAGCAGGCGCACGCTCACGGACGGTCTTCCGGCGCGTCTTCAGCGGGGATGCGACCGGCCAAGACGGCATCGAGCGCTACCAGAGAGCCCGAAAGATCGGGCACCGGCGCGTCCAGTCGCACCTCGGCGATCGCCTGAAGGCCCTCGATGATTCCGCGGACTTCGGGATGCGCGCGGTCCTGCCAGGCTTCGATCCAGTCGATTGCGGTTTCGATGCTGGTAACGAAAACCGCCTGTTCGCGGCGTAGCCCAGCCAGCTGGGCACGCTCGAGCGTGAGCCGCAGATTGAGCTCCAGGTAGGCCGCTTCCTCAGGCGCCAGCAGTGGCCGCGCCGCATCAACCCGCCGCACCCGCACCAGCTCCGACACCGCGTTCCAGACCGCGCGCCAGCCTTCTGCCAGCGGCTCGGTGCTCGTGTCCGGGGAAGCGCGATCAGCAAACGCCGGCAGGTCCAGCGGCAGCTGATCCAGATCGCGCTTGATCGCCTCGAGCGCCAGATAGAGACCCTCCGCGTCCACTGCCGGTAATCCAGCCACCGCGAGCCGTTCCTCGGCGATGCGCGCGCGTACGGACGTGAACCGGGGATCGTCCAGACCGCGCAGCGCGTCGTCGGCGGCGGCCAGCAGCAGCGCCGCGCCGCGCGCATCGCGCTCCAGTCCCAGTCGGTGATTCGCCATGCGCAGCAGATATCGCACCTCGGCCAACTGCCAGGATGCGCCGTCCTCGACCACGCGCTCGGGTGGTTCGGCTGTGCGAGCGTCGTCGTCGGCCATGTCGTTCTGGGCGGGACCCGAGTCGGTGCCGGCCGCGGCTGACACCTGGCGTTCGCGAATCGCCTGCAGCTCAGACTCGACCGCGGTCAGCCGCGCGGTCAGCGGGTCTAGCGCCGACCCCCGCTGTGCCGCAGCTTCCGCTTCGAGGGCCGCCACCCTGGACGCGAGCGGGTCGGGCTCGTAATGCGCGCCCCAGTACAGATAAAAGCCGAGAGAAAGCGCAAGGGTCGCCAGCAGCAGCGCGAGCGACGCGAGGCCGCGACCTGCTCGTCTCGCCGCGCGCGGCTGGGCGGCATCAGCCGCTGCGTCGGCGCGCGCCGCAGACGGGTTGGTGCGCGCTTCCTGTGGGACTTCGGTCACTGTGTCCGTCATCGCGTGTGTCTCTCGCTGGACCTGTCCGTGTCGCGGGCGCCGCGAATGCGCTCGAGGCCGCGCAGCACGGATGCATCGTCGGCGCCGCCGCAATCATGGACGCTGCGAAAACCAAGCGCCACCGCGGAATCCACAAGCCGCGCGGACGGCACCAGACACGCAACATCGGCGCTGCCGCCAGCACCAAACCAGAGACCGGCCACGGCGGCCAGTCCATCGCCGCTGCCGGCGCTGATCGCGTCGACCGTGACGGGCGGAAACTCAGTCGCTGTGCCGCCTCCTCCGGCCTGCATCTGACTGGCGCCCGGCAGCAACCGCGCGACGCGCCGGTAAACCGCAAAGCGGCTGACCCGAGCGCCGCGCGCGACAAGCTGTTCCTGGAGTACCTCGCGTCCGCCGATGCCGGAAACGATCAACACGTGCCGCCCTGCAACTGCCGCCAACACCGGCAGCGCCAGCAGCCCCTCGGAGTCTGCGCGGATGCCGGTCTGCACCGGGCCGGTCACCCTCCCGGGGCGCTCGGAAACAGCGCGCTTCAGCACTTCCGCCGTGCGCGGACCCACGGCCAGCAGGGTGGCTGCACTCAGATTGAGCTCTGGCAGGTCGAGCTGCGGCAGGCCGAGCCGCACCGCATGCTCCGACACGAATATCACGATGTCCCACGGGCCCTCCGGGGCCGGATCCCGCACTGGCTCAATGTCGATTACCGGCGCGACCACGCACTCATGGCCGGCCGCGCGCAGCGCCTGCGCCTGCCGCTCGCCACCGGGCAATGATCGCGTGACCCAGACCTTCACGGCCGCGACGTGTGCCGATCGCCCGCAAGGCTTTCCAGAATCGCGGCGGCACCGTCTGCCTCCAGCGCTGCGACCACGTCTGCTGCGACGCGCAATGGGTCAACGCCCCGAGCCGACGCGCGCAGCACGCGTCCGCCGTCCGGGCGCGCCAGCACAGCGCGCAGAAACAGGGCGCCCGAAGGTTCGCGCACCGCGTGGGCGCCCAGGGGTGCGGAGCAGTCGGCTCCGAGCCCGGCGCTGACGCCGCGCTCCGCGCGCACGCAGGGCGCCATATCCGGATCGTCGAGCGCCGCCACCAGGGCACGCACTGCCGCGGCATCGCTGCGGCATTCGATACCGAGCGCGCCCTGCCCGGCCGCGGGCATCGACTGCTCAATCGGCAGATGTTCGCTCACCCGGTGCTGAAGTCCGAGCCGCCCGAGCCCCGCGGCGGCCAGTAGCAGCGCGTCAAACTCGCCCGCATCCAGCTTGCCGAGCCGCGTGCCCACGTTGCCGCGGATCGGCCGCACGATCAGGTCCGGCCGGCGCGCCAGCAGCTGAGCCTGACGCCGCAGACTGGCCGAACCCACCCGTGCACCGGCCGGCAGGGTGGCAACCGTATGTCCCGCAGGCGACACCAGCGCATCCCGAACGTCATCCCGAAAGCCGATCGCGGCAAGCTCGAAGCCGGGGTCCAGGACTGCCGGAACATCCTTCATGCTGTGCACGGCAAGATCCGCCCGCCCCTCGAGCAGCGCCTGCTCGAGCTCCTTGATGAACAAGCCCTTGCCGCCCACCTCGGACAGCGGCGTGCTGAGCCAGCGATCGCCCTGGGTGCGCATGCCGAGCAGTTCTACCGCGAGACCCGGGTGCGTCGCCTCGAGGCGCGCCTTGATGAAACGAGCCTGCCAGAGGGCCAGCGGACTCTCCCGGGTGGCGATCACAACGCGGTCCATGTTGGGCTCCAGCCAGCGGCGCGAACGCCGTCTCGAATCAGGGGCCAACAGCGTAGCCTCGTCATCCAATCGGCCGCCAGCAGAATCCTGCGCGGGGAACCCAGCGCAGCCCGGCGCAGGCACAACTCTGCTCGAGCCAGCCTCCGCCGACCTCGCCGAGTGGGTGCTATGATCGCCCGCTCACTGGCCAAAACAGAACACGATGACCCAAGACGCCAAATCCGGCACGCCCGACGCCCGACTGTGGGGCGGACGCTTCGGCGAGGCCACCGACGCTTTTGTTCAAGCCTTTACCGCATCGGTCGGCTTCGACCAGCGCCTGTATCGTCAGGATATTCAGGGCTCCATCGCCCACGCCGAGATGCTGGGGCGCGTGGGCGTGCTGTCCGCGTCCGAATGCGAGCAGATCGTGACCGGCCTGCGCAGCATCCTGGAGGAGATCGAAGCAGGCACGTTCCACTGGCGCGTTGCGCTCGAAGACGTGCACATGAACATCGAGAGCCGCTTGACCGCGCTGATTGGCGACCTCGGCAAGAAGCTGCACACCGGTCGCTCGCGTAACGATCAGGTAGCCACTGACATCCGGCTGTACGTGCGCGACCAGATTGACGGGCTGGACGCGCTCATGACCGATCTGCTGCACGCGCTGGTCGACCTGGCCGAGCAGCACGCCGAAACGGTCATGCCGGGCTTCACCCACCTGCAAGCCGCGC
>CAZVMA010000178.1:0-1836 GCA_964628545.1 uncultured Pseudomonadales bacterium
CTACGTCGCCGACAACAGCAACTCTGCGCTGCCCTGGTACTACAAGATCAGCGCGGTCTGGGGTGCCCACGAGGGCTCGTTCCTGCTCTGGGTGCTGATCATGGCGGGCTGGACGCTGGCGGTAGCGCTGCGGTCCGGCGATCTGCCGGTTCTGTTTCGCGCCCGCGTGCTGGGGGTCATGGGGCTGCTGAACGCGGGGTTCGTTGCGTTCCTGATTTTCACCAGCAATCCGTTCGAGCGGCTGGTGCCAATGACCCCCACTGATGGCGCCGATCTCAACCCGCTGCTGCAGGATTTCGGGCTGATCGTGCACCCGCCGATGCTGTACATGGGCTACGTGGGATTCTCGGTCAGCTTCGCGTTCGCGCTCGCGGCTCTGCTGTCGGGGCGCATGGATAGCGCCTGGGCGCGCTGGTCGCGGCCCTGGAGCAACATTGCCTGGTCGTTCCTGACGCTCGGCATCGCCCTTGGCAGCTGGTGGGCCTACTACGAGCTGGGTTGGGGCGGCTGGTGGTTCTGGGACCCAGTGGAGAACGCCTCGTTCATGCCCTGGCTTGCGGGCACGGCACTCATCCATTCGCTCGCGGTCACCGAGAAACGCGGCACCTTCAAAACCTGGACGCTGCTGCTTGCCATCACCACGTTTTCGCTGAGCCTGCTCGGAGCGTTCATCGTCCGCTCTGGCGTGCTGACGTCCGTGCACGCGTTTGCGGTCGATCCCACGCGCGGCATGTACATCCTGGCGTTCCTGCTGCTGGTGGTTGGTGGGTCGTTGACGCTCTACGCGGTGCGTTCGCCGGCCATCGCGTCGCGGGTGCGCTACGGGCTTTGGAGCCGTGAAGCCTTTCTGCTGGTGAACAACATTCTGTTCGTGGTGGCCATGGCGTTCGTGCTGCTCGGCACCCTCTACCCGCTGGCCTACGAAGCGGTGACCGGCGGCGACAAGATCTCGGTCGGCGTGCCGTACTTCAATGCCGGTTTCGTGCCGCTGATGCTGCTGCTCGCGGCCTTCCTGGCGGTACTCCCTGCCCTGCAGTGGAAGGCGACGCCGCCCAAGCGACTCTGGCGCGAACTGCGCACCCTGACTTTGGTGGCGCTGCTCCTGGGCGTCGCGCTGCCGCTGGTGCTGTTCGACGCGATTCCCTGGCAGGCGCTGGTGGCGTTTGCGCTGGGTGCCTGGATCCTGTCCACCCATCTCGCGGATGTGCTGCAGCGCGCGCGGCTCGGCGTTGCGCGGGTGCCACTCTCGTATTGGGGCATGGTGCTCGGGCACCTGGGATTCGTGGTCTCGCTGTTCGGCATTGCGCTGACCGCGGTGCTGTCCGTGGAAAAGGATCTGCGCATGGCGCCAGGGCAGAGCGAGGCGGTGGCGGGCATCCGGATCACGTTTGACGGGGTCAGCGGTCGGCAGGGCCCCAATTTCGTTGCCGACCGCGGCACCTTTCTGATCGAGGAGGGCGACCAGCGCTACACGCTGCACCCGGAAAAGCGCCGCTATACCACCCGCGATATGGTGATGACCGAGGCCGCCATCGACGCCGGATTCCTGCGTGATGTCTACGTGTCGCTGGGCGAACCCATCTCGGCAGGGGCCTGGGCCGTGCGCCTGCAGGTGAAACCGTTCGTCCGCTGGATCTGGTTTGGCGGGCTGATGATGATGGCGGGCGGGCTGATTGCGGTGGCCGACGTACGCTATCGGCGGCTGCGCCAGCGCGACGCGCTGCGACAGGGCCAGGAGGCAGTGGCGTGAGCCGGGCGAGCCTATTCGTCCCGCTCGGCATCTTTCTGCTAATCGCGGTGGTGGGGTTCGTTGGTTTCAGCCTGAACGATCCGCAC
>CAZVMA010000178.1:1846-3848 GCA_964628545.1 uncultured Pseudomonadales bacterium
TCCGAGCGCGCTGATCGGCAAACCGTTCCCGGAATTCGAGGCGCCGAAGCTGGGCGCGCCGGAGGTTCGCGTGCGGCGCGCGGACCTGCTGGGTGAACCCGTGCTGGTCAACGTCTGGGCGACCTGGTGTCCGACCTGCATGGCCGAGCATGCCGAGCTGATTCGCATCGGTCAGGACACCGGCGTGCGGATCGTGGGCGTGAACTACAAGGACGACCCCGACAAGGCGCTGGGCTGGCTTGCGCGCTACGGCGATCCCTACGCATTCGTGATCGAAGACCGCGACGGCTCGCTTGGCGTCGAGCTGGGCGTTTACGGTGCACCCGAAACCTTTTTGCTGGATGCCGAGGGCACGGTGGTGCACAAGCACGTGGGCGATATCAATCCTCGCGTCTGGCGTGATGCCTTTGCCCCACGGCTGGCGGAATTGCTGGGAACACCTGTGGACGGTCGTGCCCTGTCCGCGCGGGATGCGGCGCCATGAGTGTCGGTAACCTGCGCCCCGGTGCCCTGCTGATCGCCGGGTTGTGGTGCATCGGCATGTTGCTGGTGGCCAGCCCCGAGGTAGGCGCGGCGACTCAGTTCGAGGTGTTCAGCTTCGAAAACCCGGCGGACGAGGCGCGCTATCGGGCGCTCATTGCGGAACTGCGCTGCCCGAAATGCCTGAACACGAACCTGGCAGGTTCGGATGCCCCGATTGCGCAGGACCTGCGTCGCACGGTGCACCGCCTGCTGACGGAAGAGCGCATGAGCGATGCGGACATTCGGACCTGGCTGCAGGCGCGTTACGGCGACTTCGTGCTCTACGATCCGCCTTTCCGGCCGGATACCTGGGTGCTGTGGCTCGGTCCGGTCGCGTTTCTGTTTGCCGGTGCGCTGGTGCTGCTGCGGCTGGTGCGGCAACCGCCGGCGGCGCCGTTGTCCGGCGCCGAGGCCGAGCGTCTGCATCAACTGCTGGAGCGTGACTGATGGTCTGGATCATCGCCGGCCTGCTGCTGCTGCTGGCCGGCATGGCGGCGGCGTGGGCCTGGATGCGCCCACCCCCCGCACCGTCAGCGGCCCGAGCGGAACCCGACGCAATCGTCCGCGCCCTGTATCGCGACCGGGTTGCCGAGCTTGATCTCGAGGTCGCCGCCGGGCGACTCGACCCGGAGATGCGCCGCGAGGTGGAGTCCGAGCTCGGCATTGCGCTGCTCGACGATCACCGCATCTTCGAGCAGGCGTCCGGTCTAAACCAGCTCGAAACCGGTTCTCGCAAACTCGTCCCCGCGGCCCGATCCCGGCGCACCGGCTGGTTGTTGGCGTTGCTGCTGCCGCTGGCAGGTCTTGGGGTGTATGCCGTGATCGGCGAACCCACGGCCGAGTCGGTGGCGGGAGCAGCTGTGGTGCTGCGGCTTGACCCAGAGACGGATCGCGAGGCGCTGCTGGATTGGCGCGACCGCTTGACCCGTCGCACCACGCTGGAGCCGGACGATGCGCAGAGCTGGTACCTGCTCGGCAGTATCGGCCTGACCCTGAGTGAATATGATGCTGCCGCCGAGGCGTTTGCGACCGCGTCCAACATCACCGGTCCTGACCCAGTCATCGATGTCTACTGGCTGCAGGCCCGCTATCTGGCGGACGAGGGCGAGTTCGACGAGCGCACCCGCGCCATTGGCGATCGCATTCTGGCCCGCAATCCCAGTCATCCGCTTGTGCTCGAGCTGTACGCCATCGACGCCTATCGGCGCGGCGCCTTCCGCGACGCCGTGACTTTCATCAATCGCGCGCTCAGCAACGACCTCGAGGAGGCGCGCACCAACGCGCTGCTGGCGGGCCTCGACGCCGCGCGGGCCCGGCTCGAGCCGCTGTTGCCGCGGGTGGATGTGGCGGTGGATGCGCCGCCCGATGCGCCGCGCGGCGCGACCCTGTTCGTGATCGCCCGGCCCCCGGGTGGCGGCATGCCGTTCGCGGTGGTTCGTCGACCGGCGTCGCAGCTACCGACGGCGGTGGTGCTCGATGA
>CAZVMA010000178.1:3864-5793 GCA_964628545.1 uncultured Pseudomonadales bacterium
GGGGCCTTCGAGGTGGTGGTGCGGCTCAGCCTGTCCGGCACGCCGGGCGCGCATCCGGGCGACTGGGAGTGGCGCTCTGAACCGCTCGACCCCGCCGCGCTGTCGGCGCCCGTGCCGCTCTCGGTCATGCTGGCGCCACCGGAGCCTGCCGTATCCGCGGCGACTCCCGGTCCTTCCGCAGAGAATGCAGGCCCCCCCGCAGCGACTGCAGGGGCCCCCGCAGCGACTGCGGGGGATCAAGTGCGTTAAACTCGCCCGATTCAGCTCCACGGGCCGCCGCGCACCGGATGCGTCTCAAGCAGATCAAACTCGCCGGGTTCAAGTCGTTCGTCGACCCCACGGTCGCCACCTTTCCGGGCGACCGCTGCGCGGTCGTCGGTCCGAACGGCTGCGGCAAATCGAACATCATCGATGCCGTTCGTTGGGTGATGGGGGAAAGCTCTGCCCGGCAATTACGCGGCGAAAACATCACCGACGTCATTTTCAACGGTTCGAACGGCCGTAAGCCCACTGCCCAGGCCAGCATCGAGCTCATTTTCGACAACAGCGACGGTCGCATCGGCGGCGAATTTGCGGCCTACGGCGAGATTGCCGTGCGCCGCGTGGTCACCCGCGACGCCCAGAGCAACTATTTCCTGAACGGCAATCGCTGTCGTCGGCGCGACGTCATGGATCTATTCCTGGGCACCGGCTTTGGCCCGCGCAGCTACTCGATCATCGAGCAGGGCATGATCAGCCAGCTGATCGAGGCGCGTCCGGAAGACCTGCGGCTGTATCTCGAAGAAGCGGCGGGTATCTCCAAGTACAAGGAGCGGCGTCGGGAAACCGAAACGCGCATTCGCCACACCCGCGAGAATCTGGAGCGCCTGACCGACCTTCGGGACGAGCTCGGGCGGCAGCTTGAACGACTGCAGCGGCAGGCCGACGCGGCCGAGCGCTACCGCGCCCTGAAGGCTGAAGAGCGTCAGGTGGCCGCTGAACTGCACACCCTGCGCTACCTCGACCTGAACGCCCGTCTCGAGGTGCGCCAGCGCGAGATCGGCGCGCTCGAGGTAGAGCTCGAGCGAGCAGCCGCAGAGCAGCAGTCGATCGAGACGGACATCGAGCGTCGCCGGACGCGGCGGACCGAGAACTCCGATCGGTTCAACGCAGTCCAGGGTCGGTTCTATCAGGCGGGCGCCGAGATCGCCCGCGTCGAGGAAGCCATTCAGTTCGGCCAACGCCGCACGCGGCAGCTTGAGCTCGATCTTGGCAACCTGGAAGCGCGCGCCTCGGAAACGGCTGCGCAACTGGCGGGCGACGAGGCTGAACTGCAGTCGCTGCTGACCGAACTGGAACGACGCCGGCCGGACGTGGACGCAGCCGCGGCCATTGATCAGGCGAGCAGCGAGCAGCTGGCGACGCTGGAGGAAACCTACCGCGGCTGGCAGCAGCAGTGGGACGCGGTCAGCGCCGAGTGCGCGCGCCACGAGCGCGAGGCCGAGGTGCAGGCGCAGCGCGTCGCCTATCTGGGCCAACAGCTGCTGCGCCTCGGCAGCCGGCGCGAACAGCTGCTGGCCGAGTCGGATACTGTGCCTGTGGTTGCCGCGGACGAGGTGTCCGCGCTGGCTGATGCCATCGCCGAGGCGGAGGCGGTGCGGGACGATATCGAGGCCGAGCTCGCCCGCTGTCTGGACGATCTGGCGGCCGCGCGCGCGGCCGTCACCCGCATCGATGCCGAGCAGGAGGCGGCGCGGCGTGCCTTGCAGGCGCTGCAGAGCGAGCTCGCCGGTCTTGACGCGGTGCAGCAGGTGGCGCTTGGCCGCGGCGCGCGCGATTCCGCAGACTGGATCGCCGGGCAGGCGCTGACGGACGCGCCGCGTCTAGGCGAAGACCTGTCGGTGGCGCCGGGCTGGGTGGCGGCGATCTCGAAGAACAGCACCGGGGTGC
>CAZVMA010000179.1:0-5738 GCA_964628545.1 uncultured Pseudomonadales bacterium
CGCGGACTGATCTACGCGCTGATTGTCGTGGCCTTGGCGGGCAGCGGGGCGGCCGGCTGGTTCATCGTAGAACAGCAGGCGGCGCTGGCCGCCAGCGCAGCCGAGCTCGAGTCAGCCCGAGGGCGAATCCTGGCGCTGGAAGAGCGACTGAACATGACCGCCGAAAGCCTGAACAAGACGGGCGAGAGCACCACCGAAAAGATGGACTTCTGGGAATCCGAGATCCGCAAGCTTTGGGACGTGGTCAACAAGCGCAACCTGGACATGATCAAGGCCAATGCGGCTGCCATCGAGCGTATCGACAAGGCCGTCGGCGAGGCTAACGGATCGGTGGCGGAGGTTGCCTCGACAGTTGGACGACACGAGGCCGCGTTTCAGCGCCAGGAGCAGATCGTGGATCAGGTCACCGCGCTGGGTGCCCAGCTGCAGCAGACCCAGCGGGCGGTGCGCGACGCCGTGGACCGAGCCAACGCCGCGCAGCAAAGTGTCGCCGGCCTGAACGCCGGACTGGCGAAGCGGGTCACGGAAGCCGAGCAGGCGGTGCAGGCGTTCGACGCGTATCGGCTGCAGACCAACGCACGGTTGGCGGACATCGAGCGACGCATCGGCGCACCGCCGCTCTGAGCGATCACCAGTCGGCGAACACCGGAATTTCCACCAGCCACGATTCGAACTCGACCACGATGCCGTTGGGTCCGATCTCCTTCAGCGGCAGCCCGGCGAGCACGCTGCCCTCCTGCAGGGTGACGCCATTGGCGATGATCGTGCGGCTCTCTGGATCGTCGGCATAAACGTGGGACGATATGACGATGCCCGGCAGCCGCGCCCGGGCTGCGGGCGGCAGTTCGGTTAGGGCCACGCGCTCGATCGTGCGCACGTTCGTCCATGCCTCCTCATACCGTGGTTGCCCATTCGGCATGGGAGATGACGGGGCGATGCTCGGGGCCGCTGCGACAGCCGCGGTCGGAACAGGCACCTCTGGCTGAGTCGGGACCACGGGCTGGGCGGCATTAACAAGCGGGGCGGCATTAACAAGCGGGGCGGCATTAACAAGCGGGGCGGCATCAACAGACGTAGCAGCAGTAACCGGCTGCTCGGTAACGACAGGCTGTGCGGCAGCAACAGGCTCTGCCGCCAAAACAGGCGGCGCCGCGGCCAACGGCGCTGGTGCAGCTTCGGGGGCGGCTGCCGGCTGCGCCGTGCCATTGCCTTCGTCACCCGTCAGGCCGACCCACAGCAGCACGCAGGCGTTCACCAGAAGCGCAACAGCCAGAAAGCCGAGCCAGGGCGCCAGAGTGGATCGACGCGCCGCCGCCTCCTGGGTGAGGTCGGTGCCGCCGGGTTGCTCATCTCGAGCCTGTCGCTGCAGGGCGTCCAGCACCAGGGACATGGTTCAGGCCTCCGGCGGTGCGGTCAGCGACGGCGTTTCAGGCAGGCGCGCGCGCTGTAGGGCGATCCAGGTAGACGGGCCGATGACGCCGTCGGTGCGCAGCCCAGACCGCTGCTGAAAAGCGATGGTCTGATCGCGCAGGCGGCCATCGAACTGGTCGGGCGCGGCCTCGCTCATGTTGTCCGCTGGGTTGCCGAAACCCAGCTCCGCCAGCGCCTCGCGCGCGAACGCCACGGTGGCGTGTCGATCACCCTCTCGGATCGAGCCCGCATAGTCGGGCGGCATTTGCCAGAGCAGCACAAAGCTGCCGAACCAGTGCTCGGCCAGCTGTCGGGTTTCGATCTGCAGCACGTTTCCGCCCAAAGCCAGCGTCAGCACGTTGCCGTCCATGGCCAGCAGGGTGGCGTAGAACGGTGTGCTGCCGGTGTCCCATAACTCCAGTACCGCCGGCAGATCGTACTCTGCAAGATCCCGCCACGTGCCGGTGCTGCCGAGGCACTGCAGATCGACGCTCGCCGCGAAGTCGCAGGGCACGGCGCCGCGCGGCGCGGCCCCGAAGTCCTTGCCCCAGCGCGCGAATGCGGCCGCGTGCGCGAGTCGCAGCGTCTCTGCGCTGGTCATGTCCGGACGCTGCAGCGTCAGCGCGCGCGCGGGATTCGTCTGCTCGACTTGGATCGAGTCCGCGGCTGACCCATCTGCGTCAGCCGCCGGCCCAGTTTGGGTATCGAGCGCGGTTGCTGTCATGGACGCGGGCCCTGTCTCAGACCCTGTCTCAGGCACTGTCTCAGGCACTGTCTCAGACGCCGTGTTGGGCCCTGCCTCAGGTGCTCTCTCAGGCTCTGTCCCGGGCGCCGCGTCGGTTACCGCAGCGGCAGCTGGTGCCGAATCAGTCGTTGGAGTGCTTGGTTGCGTGGTTGTCGGAGCAGCCGTCTGCGCTGCGGGCGTCTGCCACCCAAAGGGCGATTCCAGGTGTTCAGAGCTGAGCAGATACCCGCCGAGCGCCATGGCGATCACCACGGCCGCTGCAGCTGGGTAGATCCAGGTTCGGCGCTGGGTCGCGACGCCCAGCACTTCACGAGCTGCCCGTCCAACCATCGACCAGGTCACCTGATGTCGGCGTGCCCCGTAGGCGCCAAGCAGTGCGCGGTCGGCGATCAGGTTGATCAGCCGCGGTATGCCGCCGGAGATGCGGTATAGGCGCCGCAGCGCCGGGCCGGTGAACAACAGCGCGCTGCCGCCCGCGCGCTGCAGGCGATGTATGACGTAGGCCTCGGTATCGGCGCGGTTGAGTCCGCTCAGGTGATAGCGGGCGGTGATGCGCTGAGCCAGCTGCCGCAGCTCCTTGCGCGCCAGCAGGTCCAGCAGTTCCGGCTGACCCAGCAGCATGATGCGCAGCAGCTTGCGCTTGTCCGTTTCCAGATTGGTCAGCAGACGGATCTGCTCGAGCACGGCGGGCGCCAGGTTCTGCGCCTCATCGATGATCACGAGCGTGCTGCGGCCGGCCGCGTGGGTCGCCAGCAGGTGGGCGCTCAGGGCGTCGACGTAAAATTTGGTCGACGCCCGGTCAGCCTCTTTGCAGTCGATGCCGAGCTCATCGCAGATCGTTTCCAGCAGTTCGCGCACGGTCAGGCGCGGGTTCAGGATGAACGCCACGTCCATGTCGGGCGGCATCTGTCGCAGCAGGTTGCGCAGCAGCGTGGTCTTGCCCGTACCGACTTCGCCGGTGATCAGCACGAAGCCGCCCTGTGCCAGCCCGTAGGTGAGATGGGCGAACGCCTCGCGGTGCCCCGCACTCAGATACAGAAACTCGGGATCGGGCGCGATGGAGAACGGTGCCTGGCGCAGCTGGAAGTGGCTTTCGTACATCAGCGATACCGCGCGCGCTCGAGCGTCGCGTCCTTCTCGTGCCAGATCGACTCGATCCAGGGCGCAAGAGTCGCCCGCACCGCGTCCACGTCACCGGCAGCATGCACGGCATCCGGCAGGGGCAGCACGCGCACGGTGCAGATAACGCGAGGCGCGCGTCCGGTCAGAAACTGCCAAAACGTGGGCGTACCCTCCGGGTAGCAGATGGTGACGTCGAGTATGCGGTGAAGCTGGGTTGCAAGCGCGTCGACAACCGTCGAGACGCCGCCAAGCTTGGGGTTCAGCAGATGTCGAAAGCGGGGATTCTGCAGCGCCCGTTTTTCCGGGGTGAAGCGTGTACCCTCGAGAAAGTTCAGCACGCCGGTCGGTCGTTCCAAAAACCGTGCGCAGGCGGCCTGGGTTGCAGCCCGATCAATGGCCGCCAGCGCCGGATTCGCCTCGATCTGGGCGCGGCTGATACGGCGGACGAACGGAAAGTCGAGCAGCCACAGCGCGACGCCGAACAGAGGAATCCAGATCAGCTGCTGTTTGGTGAAAAATCGCAGCGGCGGGGCAAGCTGTCGGAATACGGTTTGCAGCACGAGAATGTCGGCCCAGGTCTGATGGTTGCAGATCACCAGATACCAGTGGTCCCGGGCGAGCGCCGACCGGTCGTCGACCTCAAGCTCGATATCGCTGACGCGAAGCCAACGCATGAGCAAGCGATTCAGGCCCGTCCATTCGTCGATCACGCCGTCGGCGATGACGGAGAGTGCCCGGGCTGCACGCCCCGCGCCCAGGCGTCGGCAGACGCCGCGCACCGCGCCGAGCGGGTACAGCAGCACGCAGCACAGCACCGTGTTCGCCACGATGACGGTCAGAAAGACGATGCCACGCAGGATGTACATGTGGAACGGCAGGCCATGACCCGAGACACTCTATCATGCACTGACCGGACGACGCTGGCGCGACCCGCGCGCGCGTCGGCGCTGTGGGTGCTGCTGACCGTGCTTGCGCTCTCTGGCTGCCAGTCCGTGGCCTATTACGCCCATCTTGCCCGCGGACAGATGGCGCTGCTCGCCGACCGGGTTCCCGTGTCCCGGGCCATCGAACAGGCGCAGGCAGAGGGACAGATGGAACGCGCCCAGCGCCTCGCCGAAAGTCAGGCGCTGCTGCGTTTCGCCGCTCGGGACCTGGCGCTGCCGGTTGCTGGCCGGTTCTCCTCCTATGTCGATCTCGGGCGGCCGTATGTCGTCTGGAACGTCGTCAGTGCGCCGCGGCTGTCCATCGAGCCGCAGGCGTGGTGTCACCCGCTGATCGGTTGTGCGCCTTATCGGGGCTATTTCACGCTGGCGGCTGCGCGCGCCAGCGCCGAGCGTTTGCGCACGGCGGGCCAGGATGTCCACGTGTCGGGTGTGCCCGCCTACTCGACGCTCGGCTGGTTCGATGACCCGCTGCAGAGCAGTTTCATCGACTGGCCGGAAGACGAGTTCGCCGAGCTCGTCCTCCACGAGCTGGCTCACGGGGTGGTCTGGGTTCCGGACGACGTGGCCTTCAACGAGTCTTGGGCCACCTTCGTCGGTGGTATGGGCGCGCAGCTGTGGCGGAAGGCCCGGACCAGGCAGATCGATGGAGCGGCGGCCGAGCGCGAACCGGCGAGTGAAGCCGATCCCTGGCCCGCGCTGGTGACGCTGCTCGGCGCCACCCGCGCGCGACTGGCCCGTGTGTACGCCAGTCAGGACAGCGTTGCCTATCGGCTTGCGGCCCGTGCGCGTGTGCTGGATGCGGCGCGCGCCTGCTACGCCGATCGGCGCGGCGAGCTGGGCGCAGGTCGCTACGATCGACTCATGTCCTCCCTGAACAATGCGGTGCTTGCTGCGATTGCCACGTACGAGGATCACGTGCCCGCGTTTGCCTGGCTGTACGCGATCACCCCCGGTCATTGGACGGCCCTCCACGCCCGCGTCCGCGCGCTGGCGGCACTGCCGGCCGACGAGCGCCGTGCGGAACTGGCTCGCTTGGTCGCGTTGGCTCGACAGCAGGATGGGCTCGATTGTGGCCGCGGCGTTTGCTCGGGTCGGGCGCAAGCGCGACGGGAAGCGATCTGGCAGCAGTGTCTGGAGGCCCGGCTCGAGTTCGGCTGAAACCGGGCAGGCCGGCATGCGACAATCGGCGGGGCCGGAACGCGACGGGGGCAGGGTGGCAAGTTTCTATTGGTACGATCTCGAAACCTCGGGCACCGATGCGCGCTGGGACCGCATTGTCCAGTTCGCCGGCCTGCGAACCGACCTCGAACTGAACGAGATCGGCGATGTCGAATCGTTCTATGTCCGTCTGCCGGACGATGTGCTGCCGAACCCGGATGCTGCGCTCGTCACCGGCATCACCCCGGATCGCTTGCTCGCGGACGGTATTCCGGAGTGGGCCGCGCTGCGCCGGATCAACGAGCTGTTCTCCGAGCCGGGAACATGCGTCTCGGGTTTCAACAGCCTGCGGTTCGATG
>CAZVMA010000180.1:0-2899 GCA_964628545.1 uncultured Pseudomonadales bacterium
TCGAGGCACGGATACTGGCTGCGCTGCAAGGGTAGTGGTGGTTTTTTTTCGGCTTGTCAGTATCATGCGCCAAGATTCGCGTAGGGCTCGATCGAATGACGGGACGCAAGGGCCGGTCAGGCGATCGTTCAGATGCGGGTCGATGCGCATGACTAACAAGTCAACGTGGCTCGTTTCGAACGCATAGAAATCCGAGGAGATTCTGTATGCCGAAAGCCAAGACCGCAGCAGCAACGCCGGCACCTGCCAAGGCGGCCGCTGCTCCGAAGAAATCCGCACCCAAGAAAGCTGCGGCTCCCAAGAAGGCTGCCGCTCCGAAGAAGGCTGCTGCTCCCAAGAAGGCTGCCGCTCCGAAGAAGGCTGCTGCTCCTAAGAAGGCTGCTGCTCCTAAGAAGGCCGCTGCTCCTAAGAAAGCCGCCGCTCCGAAGAAGGCCGCCGCTCCGAAGAAGGCCGCCGCTCCGAAGAAGGCTGCTGCTCCTAAGAAAGCCGCTGCTCCGAAGAAGGCTGCCGCCCCGAAGAAAGCTGCTGCCCCCAAGAAGGCCGCTGCTCCGAAGAAGGCTGCTGCTAAGAAGGCACCCGCAGCATCCTGATCCGCGTTTGTTGCGGGCGCTTTGTTTGCGCCCGGTAATCAGTCGCGATATGGGCTGATTCTGAAGAAGGCAGTCGGACTCGATGTGAATCGACTCAAGACTGCCTTTTTTGCGCGCGCTGCCCGCGGCCCCGCGATAAACCGCGCTCGCCTGTGATCGGCAAGGCGCATCTCGCGCCGGCGGGCTCTGCGTTTATCTGGCAGGCCCGAGCAAGCCTCGGAAGGGCAAAACACTCACCGTGTCGCCTGCTGCCACGTTGCCCCACGCCTTTGGAATCCGGATCAAGCAATTTGCCCCGGCAAAACTCGCAAGGCGGTTGGAGCTCTGATCGCCGGTGACCTGCACGGTTGCTCGACCCTGGTCAACGTGCAGCCTACCGCGCTGGAATTCCTCGCGACCGGGTCGATGGCGGATGTCGTCCAGCACTTGCGCCTGAATTGCGAGCGGCGGTTCTGGTGTTGCGCCGGCCAGCTTGAGTAGCAGTGGTCGCGCGAGCAGCAGCGCGGTGACGACCGTTGATACCGGATTACCCGGCAGGCCGAGAAAGCGGGCGGCGCCGACGCGGCCATAGGCCAGCGGTTTGCCTGGCTTCAGGTTCAAGCGCCATAGCGTCAGCGCACCGCGCGCGCTGACCGCAGCCTTCACCAGATCCGCGTCGCCAACGCTCACGCCACCGGATGTCATGATGAACGCCGCCTGGTGCGCCGCTTTGTCGAGCGCCGCGGCAATATCGTCAGCGCGATCAGGAATGACGCCGAAATCCAGCAGTTCGATCGGCAGATCGGCGAGCAGTGCCCGCAGTGCCTCTCGGTTGGAGTCATAGATCTGACCGGGCCCGAGGTCTTGCCCGGGCTCGATCAACTCGTCGCCCGTGGAAAACAGGGCGACGCGCGGTCGAATGCGTACGCTTATCGAAGCGACCCCGCAGGCGGACAGCCAGGCAGCCTCGAACGGGCCGATCAGCGCGCCCGCGGTCAGCAGGCGATCGCCGACCTGAACGTCATGTCCTATCGCGCGCACGTTATCTGCAGGCGGAATGGGCACTTTGGCCAGGATGTGATCGCCGTCCCGAGTGCAGTCTTCCTGAATGACCACGGCGTCCAGCGTCTCGGGCACCGCGCCGCCGGTGAAGATGCGCACGCAGCCGTCTGCCGGAATTGTGCCGCTGAATGGATGTCCGGCGCTGGCGGTACCGACAATGCGGAAGCGGTAGGGCGGCGGACCCAGGCAAGCGCTGCTGCGGACCGCCCAGCCATCCATCGCGGAAGCGGGAAACGGCGGCAGCGAGACTGGCGCGTCCACGTTGACGGCGGCAACGCGACCAACCGCCGCGGCGGGTGTCAGGGCTTCTGAGCCTGGAAGATCGGGCAAGTCGGCGAGCATCGCACGCAATGCTTCGTCAAGGTCGAGGGCTTCGATACCATACCTCCCACAAACGGAGATGCCAGCGGTTGATGAAGCAGCTGATCGCGTTGGAAACGTCAGGCCCAGTCTGCTCGGTCGCCGTGTACGCGCACGGTGTATGGACCGAGCATACACAGGTCGTCGATCGACTGCATAACCAGGTCCTGCTGGAACAGATCGACCGTACGGTCAGGGTTGCTGGGGTCGCGAGGCGAGAGTTTGATCTGGTCGCGTTCGGGGCTGGGCCCGGGTCGTTCGGCTGGCTGCCGCGGCGGCGCAGGCGCTGGCGTTCGCAAGTGCGGGGCGCGTCGTGCCGGTCTCTTCCTCCGGCGCTGTTGCGGCTTGCTGTTTGCGCGCCCAGCAGCACGTGCGCGAGCTGGTCACGGTTGCCCGCTCGCGGCGTGATGCCTACTACGTGGCGGGCTGGACGCGAACTGAAGCCGGGCTGCGCCAAATTTACGATGATGCACTGCATCTGGGCGATGACGTCCGTTTGCCTGAAGGTCTGTCGGGCGTTCCGGGCACGGGTGACCGTCCACCCTGGTGGACCCACGGCGGTGGCGGTCCCTGGATCGAAACCGCCGCCCCGACTGCGCGCGAAATCGGTGAACGGGCGCTTGCCGAGTACGCGCTGACCGGAGGGGTTGCGCCGGCAGCGGGGCTGCCGCGTTACGTCAGCGGTGATTCTCCCTGGCGACCGGTGCGAGCGCCCTGATGCGGCGCTGCTCTGCCGCCACGCCGCGTGTCGCGCATGACTGACCCGATTCGGCTGTATGCACATCCGGAGGCCGATTATCTGGATGATTGGCGCTCGCGCTGCGTCATCGAGCTCGTCACAGCGCTGCCGGCCGACGCGCTGCGTCCATGTCTGTGGGCGAGCCCAACCCATCTTGAACTGCACGTTT
>CAZVMA010000180.1:2960-5711 GCA_964628545.1 uncultured Pseudomonadales bacterium
AACGTCGGGCCCGACAAGGCAGCGAGCTGACCCGGGCCTGCGGTCGATTGGTCGACATGACGGTGCTTGATCCCATGGCCGGCTGGGGTATCGACGGGTTGCTGCTTGCCGCAGGCGGGGCGCGCGTTGCGTTGATCGAGCGCGATCCGCTGCTCGCTCTGCTGCTTCAGGATCTGCTGCGGCGTCTGCGTTCGGTCACGCCCGAGTCTGACGAATCGCGTTCAAGCGTAGTGACCGTACCCGGTGTCCGTGGGCGCTGGCATGCAGCCCGCGCGGATTGCGGGGATGGTTACGAGGCGCTTACCGTAAACGTGATCGGGAACGCGCGTTACGACATCGTCTATCTCGATCCAATGTTTCCGGAGCGCGACAAGCGCGCACTGCCCAACAAGCGCATGCAGGCTGCGGTGAGCTTGTTAGCAGATGATCAGGTTCATTTGGTCATGGATGTGGGCGCCTGGGTCGCTGCCGCGCGCGAACGCGCGCGCCGCCGCGTTGTGCTGAAGCGGCGTTTACGCGACCCGGTGGAATTCGAGCCCGATTGGCAGATACGAGGCCGCAGCGTGCGGTACGACGTCTGGCGCGGCCTGGCAGCCGATCTCAGCTGACGGCCGGAGCTGTCCTCGAGCCCGTTGGCGCGATCTGGACGGCAGCGCGGAAGTCGGCGTCGATCACGCTGTTCGCCACGCGCAAGATATCGCCGAGCACGGGTGCGGGGATCAGCGCGCCATCGGCGTCGGCATGGATCAGCCCCCGCGCCAGCAGTGCGTCCACGAACTGATTGAACAGGCCTGGATCAAAGAATTCCGGCGCATTGAGTCCCTGCAGCCGCGAGATCTTGCCGGCCACCGCGGTGCTGTACTGCTGCAGAATCGCGCGCGATCGACGCGCGGCAAGGTCATCCGAAACCAGCCGGACGACGATGTATAGCCGTTCGAGGACGGGCATGACGATGCCGCCAAGCAGACGCATACGGCTGTGTTTCGCCGAATCGGTGGGTGGCGGGGCGTAACCGTCGGAGTCATGCACGATCAGCCCCTCGCCCTCGAGGCGCAGAAGCCAGCGCGAAATTTCTGTCTCGTCGGTCGTGCTGGTCAGTGCCTCGCCCACAAACGGCAAGACGACACTCGCGAAGCGGGTCAGCGCGCTGGCGGGCAGCGGGCGCCTCCGGTTGCGCAGCAGACAGGCCAGCAGTGACGGCACGCCGAGGACATGGGCGACGTTGTTCCGGTACCAGGTCATCAGCACGGCCGTCACTGGATCGTGGTGCAGGACCGGACCAAACGGCGTGTCTTCGCGCGCGATGAGGCCGAGCTTGACCACGGTGTCGACTACGGCGACCGGCGTCGCCTCGGTTACTCGGATACCCGGGCGCTCTGCCCCAGTCTGCGCGAGCAGTCGCTGATAGACGGCAATCTGCTCCTCAAGCACCTGCGCCTCGATGGCCAGGCGCGGCGTGCACAAGGTCACCAGGGCCACCAGATTTACCGGATTCACCACGGCCGCCGCGTTGATCCGGCGCATCAGTTCAGCGCCGAGCAGAGCTGCGGTGGAATTGCTGGCGGCCGCTTCCGCGGTCACAGCGCCGCTGCGGAGCCAGTTACCAAGCACCAGCGGTTCGCCGAAACGTACATCCACATGCCCGAAATCCTGGCGGATCAGTCGTATTGCGGCGAATACGTCCCCGAGCGATTCCGAGCGCTTGGCGCTGCCCCGCAGCTCGCTCAGGTAGCTGGCGGCCTCCACCAGCTTCTCGTAGCCGAAATACACCGGCACGAAAGCGATGGGGCGCGGCAGTCCGCGTTCGTGGTGTTCCAGCGTCATTTTGATCAGCCCCATGCGCGCAGGCAGCAAGCGCCCGGTGCGCGTTCTTCCGCCTTCGGGAAAGAATTCAACGCTGTGGCCGCGGCGGTAGACCTGATACAGGTATTCGCTGAAGACCGTGCTGTACAGCGCGTCGCCGCGAAAACTGCGACGCATGAAGAACGCGCCCGCGCGCCGAAGAATGCCGCCCACAACGGGCAGGTTCAGGTTGTTGCCGGCCGCAATGTGCGGCAGCGTCAGTCCGTATTGGTAGAGCAGGTAGGAGAGCAGCAGATAATCGAGATGACTGCGGTGCGAAGGGACGTAAACCAGGGTGTGGGTCAGTGCGAGCGCTCGCACCGGCTCCAGCCCGGTCATGTCGATGCCGCGATAGATTCGGTTCCAGAACCAGCGCAGAAGCTGCTCCAGAACCCGCACGGTAGGAAAGGACAGGTTCGACGCAATTTCCCGCGCATATCGATGGGCCAGACGATCGCGCGCTGCGCGCTCTGCGGCGTCGCTGCCGCTCTCGATCATGGCGCGCACCGGGCGCGCTTGCACAACGCGTTCGATCAGCGTGCGCTGGTGCGACAGGTCGGGTCCAAGGGCCGCTGCCCGCTGATTGCGGATGCGGATGCGCAGCAGTCGGCTGGCGCGGCGCAGCACGCTCGCGGCCTGGCCGTGCTGCGCCAGTAGATCGTCCAGCGCGACAGGTTCACCAAAGTCGACCACGATCTGTCGTCGACTGAGAAACACGTTGACCAGTCGCTTCAGGCGCGAAGTCATGGCCCAGTGCTCCGACAGCAGGAGCCGCAGCCAGGAGCCCTCACCGCGTGGCACCCGCCCCCAGAACACGGCCACCGGCACGAGCAGTACGGGTCGGTCGGCGGGCTCGGCAGGGTTCAGCGCGGCTTGCTCGAGCAGATCGAGGATGCGTGCCTGGTCACG